>JASFJY010000040.1:0-11649 GCA_050119415.1 Chromatiales bacterium
CATCTTCGCCGCCGGTAATCGCCAGGGGGATCGGGGCGTCACCTACAGCATGCCGGCCCCCCTGGCCAACCGCTTCTCCCATTTCGAGGTGGAAACCCACCTGGACGACTGGGTGGCCTGGGCCTATCACCACGATATCGACCAGCGCATCATCGCCTTCCTGCGCTTCCGTCCCGAGCTGCTGTTCGACTTCGATCCAGCACACAATCCAGTGGCCTTCCCCTCGCCGCGCTCCTGGGAATTCGCCCATCGGGCGCTACAGAAGTTCGAAAGTCATCCACAACTGTTGCAGGGCACCCTGCAGGCCTGTGTCGGGCCTGCCGCCGGCGTGGAGTTGAACGCCTTCGTCAACAGCCTCGACAAAATGCCCGACCTGGATGCCATTCTGGCCGGCGAGGAGGTGCCCGTGCCCAACGAGATAGACCTGCAATACGCCGTGGCCGCTGCCCTGGTGGGTCGTGCCATTCGCGCCCACGAGGCGGGTGACGGCGCCGAGGTGCACGGCCGCATCCTCGACTACGCCCGCCAATTCCCACAGCGCGAGATGGGGGTGATGTTGGTCTCCGACATGCACCGGGCCATCGGTGAGGCGATCTTCGCCGTACCCCAATTCAGCGACTGGGCCCAGGCCATCTCCGACGTGATGCTCTATGAGTGAGCTACGGACTTAAGCTCAGACTTTCGCGAACCCGAATCAACATGGACCAGGAACAGATCGAAACCAAGCTGGCGGCGGCCCGCACCAAGTTGATCCTCGACAAACCCTTCCTCGGCGCGTTGGTGATGCGCCTACCGATGGAGGCAGCCAATCCCGACTGGTGCCCCGCCACCGCCACCGACGCGCGCACCTTCTTCTACAACCCCGAGTTCATCGACCAGCTGAGCCTTGACGAGACCCAGTTCATGCTGGCCCACGAGGCGCTGCACTGCGCGCTCTCCCACTTCGCCCGGCGCCAGCACCGCACCAAGCTGCACTGGGACATGGCCTGCGACTACGCCATCAATCCGCTGCTCATCGGCGACGGCCTGAAACCACCCCCCGGTTCTCTCTATCTGCCCCAATTCGAGGGCATGACCGCGGAAGAGATCTACCCCTGCCTGGACGAGAAGGACGACCAGGAACCCCTGGACAATCACGTCTACGATCAGGAGAACACCAAGGGCTCCGGCAGCGGCAAGACCGAAAAGGATATGTCGCCAAAGGAACAGGACAAACCGACGGAGAATGAGGGAGACGACAGTAACCAGCAACAGAGCGGCTCCGGCGCCGCCGCCAGTCAACCGCCCCCCCTCTCTCCCGACGAGGCCGAGACCCTCAACATCCAGTGGCAGCAGCGACTGGCAGGCGCCGCCCAGCAGGCAATGCAGGTGGGCAAGCTCGATGGCGCCATGGCGCGCATGGTCGACCATCTGCTGCAACCCCAGCTCCCCTGGCGCCTGCTGCTGGCCCGCTACATGACGGCGATCGCCCGCGACGACTTCAGCTATATGCGCCCTTCAAGGCGGGAGGGGGAGTTCATCCTGCCCAGCCTGCGCAGCAACCAGGTGGAGCTGCTGGTGGCGCTCGACACCAGCGGCTCGATCCAGGACCAGGAGATGGGCGAGTTCCTGGCCGAGATCAACGCTCTCAAGGGTCAGATGCGCGCACGGGTCACCCTGCTGGCCTGCGACTCGGCCATTGCCGAAGGGGCCCCCTGGGTCTACGAGTCCTGGGAGGAGTTCGAGCTGCCGAGCAGCATCACCGGTGGTGGCGGTACCAGCTTCGAGCCGATCTTCGAATGGGTGGCGGAACAGGGTATGCGACCCGATCTGCTGGTCTACTTCACCGACGCGGAGGGGGCCTTTCCGAAACAGGAACCCGACTATCCGGTCATCTGGTTGGTGAAGGGAAGGGAAAAGCCCCCCTGGGGTCAACGGATTCAGCTCAACTGAGAGGTCCGAATGTTTCACCCGGTCTCGCCGCACAGGCAAAGATAACGCAAAGTGCGCCAAGTCGATTCATCTTGGCGCCCTCTGCGAGACTTTGCAGCAAGTAATTACAACGGCTTCTTCAAGGTAAAAGCGCCGCGCAGATCGCCGACCTTGAAGCCGCGGGCATTGTCCTCTGGATAGAGTTCATCCAACTTCGCGGCCACCGGCTCGGCAAGCTCGGAACCGTGGCACTTGGTGCAGACCTCGGCTGTGGGGATCGCCTTCATCATACGGAAGACCTTGCGCCCCTGCTCCTCAACCACCTCGGCCTTGACCAGCTTCATCGGGTCCTCGCCGGCCGCCTTACGGCTCTCGAACTCTTTCAGCACCGCCGTCTCCCAGGCATCGGGGGCATTATCGGGATTGCGCACCTTCAAGCTGGTGCGGGCCACCTGCCAACTGCTCATCTGGGTATGGGCCTCCGCCAACTGGGGCGCGACCGTTTTGCAGACCCTGATGGCATTCACCGGCCCTCCCTCTTTCATCCCTTTCTTCAACTCTCCTTGCAGATCTCCCACGAAGGCCTTGATGATGCCCTTGCCCTCATCGATATTCGCCTGTATTGCCTCGTCTGCAAAGGCGGCCCCGAGAGGCAAAAGACTGGCGAAAAGTACTGCAGCGCTCAGTTTCATTACGATGAACTCCTTTATATTATTCAAGCGGTTTAATGGTCGTTAAGGCCCCGTGTTGAAGCCAGGGAGCGTAGATTACGGCATAGCACTAGACTAAATAAAGAGCAGACGCACAATTCCTTACCAAATTGGAACTAACTCTCTAAAACAAGATCTCTTAACAGCAATGAAATACAAGCCTTATCAACTGATTTCCCGCTTCGCCCTCTTCACCCTCTGCCTGATGCCTGCAATCGGCGGTGCTCTGCGGGCGCAGGATATCAACCTGCCCGAGCTGGGATCGCCTTCCGATCAGTACCTGACCCCCACGGCCGAGAAGCAGCTGGGGCGGGAGTTCATGTTGAGTGTGCGAAAGAGCGCGGACGTACTGGACGATCCACTGATCGAGGAGTATGTGCAGGATCTGGGCGATCGCCTGTTGAAACACAGTGACGCCTCCGGCCAGAATTTCACCTTCTTTGTGCTCGCTGAGCCGAGCATCAATGCCTTCGCCGGACCGGGCGGTTATATCGGCATCAACAGCGGCTTGATCCTTGCGGCCCAGAGCGAAAGCGAGCTGGCTTCGGTCATCGCTCATGAAATAGCCCATGTGACACAGAAACACCTGTTACGGGCCTTCGACGCGGCCAATAAAATGAGCGGCAAGACCGCCGCTCTGCTGCTCGCCTCGATCCTGGTCGGCGTAGCCGGTTCAGTCGATGCCGGCGTTGCCATGGCCACCGGTGCCCAGGCCAGCGCCATCCAGGAGCAAATCAACTTCACCCGCAGTAACGAGGAGGAGGCCGACACCGTCGGCATCCAGCTCCTGGCAGATGCCGATTTCGATCCCCGTGCCATGCCGGTCTTTTTCGAACGCCTCACCCATGCCAGCCGGCTCTATGAATCGGGTATCCCCGAAATGCTGCGTACCCACCCGGTCACCACCAACCGTATCGCCGATGCGCTGGGCCGTGCGGAAAAGTATAGCTATCGCCACTATCCCGGCAGTCTGCGCTTCTTCCTCACTCGGGAGGCCTTGCGCGTCCGGCAGTTCACGGAAGCGAAAAAGGCGGTGCGCCATTTCGCCAGCGGCCTCGAGGAGGGACGTCATCTCAACGAAGAGGCTCACAAATACGGCTACGCCCTAGCGCTGATGGGCGAGCGAAAATATACCAAGGCGCAACAGATCAACGATAAACTGCTAAAGAACAACCCCCAACAGCTCGAATACGTCCTGCTCAGCGCTGAGCTAGACCGCTTGCTTGGCCATCCTGAGAAGGGGCTGCAAACCCTCGAGACCTACCACATACTGATGCCGGAAAACTATCCCCTCTCGGTGGCCTATATCAAGGCCCTGATCCAGGCGCAAACCTATACAGAGGCGCGCCAGGTGGCGAGCCGAGCCATCAGTCTGCGAACCGACAATCCCCGCCTCTATCGGCTGCTCGGGCGAGTGGAAGAACTGACGGGCAACCCAGCCGAATCTCATCACATGCTGGCAGAGGCCTATATCGCCGAGGGACAGCTGCAACTGGCCACGCAACAGCTGGAAATCGCCCTGCGCAAGGCTGACAAGTCTGATTTCCAGCAGGTTTCGCGTATCGAATCACGCCTCGCGCGCTTGCGCGAAGGAGTCAAACGGAAGGAGAAACCGAAGGCCCGGTAACGCCTCCGGAGAAGTCACTTTGTAAAACGGCCAGTCGGTATTCCGGTAAACCCCAATACGCCATATCAGTTACCCAATGGTACTGTGCAGATGGCCAGCTTATAAATCACAAATTACTAATAAATAGAGAATTTTCTACTTGCCATCGGCGTCTGTTGCGGTATTCTTATTGCCTACCTGTTGTACATAATCAAAGCGTGCAGGCAGCGGAAGAAAGAAAAAAACAGGAAGGCCAGCCGCAGCACAGATAATAATCCGTGTCCAGGAGGAGAGGGCAAAGCAGCCGCAACTTTTTCGCTATAACGCGGTTCTAACTCGCATCGCTGCAGTATCTGCGATTGGGATAAAACCCTTACCGGAGAGACAGCGGCCTCAACAACAACGCACGCTTCTCCTACTATTTTTTGTAGACGGACTGTCGCTACGAACGACGCACATGTCCACAGTACGACAGCTAGGAGGATGGAATTGACCAACCGGCTCAGTTTCATTAACAACTATTCAACCTTGAAATAAACGTTTCTCAAGTCTGGAGAGAATGAATGAGCACTGAAATGAAACGCAGGATCTTCCTCAAAAGATCATTCGCCGCCAGCGCATTCGGTATTGCTGCCGGTGCTGGCCTGCTGGCGCCCCAGCAGATTCTGGCAGCCTGGAACAAGGCGGCATTCGAAGCCAAAGAACTGCCTAATGCCCTCGAAGCGCTGTTGGGCAGCTCTGACCTCACCGAATCCGGCGACATTGATGTAAAGGCCCCGGACATCGCCGAAAACGGCGCCGTGGTGCCGGTGACCGTCACCACCTCGATCGCCGATGCAGAGTCGATCTCCATCATCGCATCCAACAACCCGGTACCCCTGGTCGCCAACTTCATCCTCGGCAAGGGTGCGGCCGGCTTTGCCTCCACCCGAATCAAGATGGGTAAGACCGGTGACGTAATTGCTGTCGTCAAGGCCGGCGGCAAGCTACACACCGCCAAGAAAGAGGTCAAGGTCACCATCGGCGGTTGTGGCGGTTGATCCGTAATCACGGCTAACCAGCCCGCATCATCAAGATTCAAGAGGTAAACACAATGGCTAACACAATCAAGATCCGCGCCAAAGAGAAGGGTGGCGAGACCACCCTCAAGGCACTGATTACACACCCCATGGAGACCGGCTCGCGCAAGGATTCCAAGACCGGCAAACTGATTCCCGCCCATTTCATCCAGGAAGTGGTCTGCAAGCACAAAGGGACCACAGTGATGACCGCGCAGTGGAGCGGCGGCGTCTCCAAGAACCCTTATATCTCCTTCAAATTCAGCGGCGCGGCCAAAGGCGAGGAACTGGAACTCTCGTGGGTCGACAACCAGGGTGGAAGCGATAGCAAAACCGCTCAGATCAAATAAGGTTGCTTGCCGCTTGCCAAGGGAATCACCCCTGCCAGCGAGCCACGCCTTGATCAAGGGCATGCTTGAAGCCCTGAACACGATATATTTGCTTGCCGAACTAATGTTCATCCGGCAACGCGATGATTGCGCCGGGATCGTCGTTCAGATGCGGATTTGCGGTTGAATCAATAAACCGCTATTGATGATTGGGCAAATACCGCAACTGGGCGGCGAGACCGGTGCGAGAGCGCCTTCAGTGCAGATCGGCTACTCTTGGCCGGACTCCTGTTTGCTGGCGGCATCTTCTTCCAGGAGTTTCGCCCACTCCTCTTCCAGCGAACCGGCTTCGGATTGGGCTTCGGCTCCGGCTTCGCTCTCTTGGCTTTCCTGAGGCAACTTCGCCTCGGGTAGTTCAATGTCCACCTCCTGCAGGTCATCCAGCAAGGATTCTCCCGCCTTAGCAGGTGGCGGCTCAGCCTTCTCCTCCTCACCCTGGGTCATCTCGTCAGCAATCTCCATGACCTCGTCGATGATTTCGGAGACCTCCTCGTCAAGAGAACTGGTAGCCTCGGTCGCGTTGTCCAGCAGTTCGTCGGGATTGACCGCCGCCGACTCGGCCATCGCATCCTGCGCATGCGCTTCGGGAATCTCCCCATCGACGCTCTCTTGCTCTGCAGCTTGTTCTGTCGGCGCCGGCTCTGCGCTCTCGCCCGACGTTTCCTCTGGCGGCGTGGCGGCAGTCTGCGTCAATGGCGATTCGGGGCCGCCATCGAACATCGAGGAGTACTCGTTGAGCATCCGTCCCATAGTATCCATGGTCATGCGCAGTTCATCAGCGAGACGCTGATTCTCATCCCTTAGCCGCTCCATCTCCGCTTTAATGTCCTCCTCATCCGTCGCTGCCGCCGGCGCATTTCCGCTCTGTACCGGTTTGAGTCCTTGGTAGGCCAATACCAGATTCTCTTCATCCACATCCACCTGCTGCAGATTGACCTGATCGTCCTTTATATAGCCGTTGATGAGATTCTGAAACAGCCGCAGCTCCATCTGGGTGATATTGTGCAAGGTCTGTTCGAGATCATTACCTGTCAGACCATAGACTTCGTTAAGCAAGGTCTTCAGGCGCTCGGTACGCGCCGGTTTATCACTCTGCACCCGTTCGGCCAGGTTGTTGGCTGCTTTGCGGATGCGCCCCTTGCGTGCCAGTGTGAAGTAGCCCAAAACAGCGCTGAGGATCGCCAGACCGATAAGCATCTCGATCATGATGAGCAAGATCAACTGGCTCAGTTCTATCATGCCGGCTTCTCCTCACCCTCAACGGAGTCGGTAACATCTGTTGAGACGTCCGTTGTCGCCTCATCCTCATCGACCAGTTGCACCCTATTTTGCCGACTTCTTCTACGCAGCCACCAGAAGAGTGCGCCGCCGGCGCCCAGCAGCAGCAGATTGATCACCGTGAGCCAGAGGGTCGCACCCAGCCAACCACTCTCCTCGGCAACGGGCTCGGGCGGTGGCGGCGGAGCGGGCTCGGCAGGCGCTTGCGCAGCCTTTACCGGCTCCGGTTCCGGCTCCGGTTCCGGTTCAGGGGCACCCAGGCCTTCCACCTCGGCGGGGGTATCGAAAAAGCTGATCGGGTCTCCGGCCAGGGTCCTGGCCTCGGCCTCGATGACCACCCGACGCGAACCGGAGAAAGCCAGCAAATCGATAATCCCGCTATAGCCCCCCATCCTGCTATCGAGGCTGATTGCTTCACGCTCACCGATGTCATTTTCCAGCCAGATCTCGGCCTGCAGGCTGGCGGGATCGATCAACTCCGCATCCGCCTTGGCCTCGAGCAGCAGCTGCTTACCCGATTCATCCGGTATCAGCTGCAGGTTCACCGGCGGCACCACCTCGAAGGTCATACGCTTTTCGCGCACGAAGGTGCGACCCTTGGCATCGATCACCAGTTCCCCACGACCGCTGTTGAGGGTGTCGCCGCCGAACAGCATGGAGAAGCGTCCATCTGAGGCCGTCTCGTCCTCGTCACCACCGTCATCCAGCAGGGGCTTGGGTTCCTGCTCGCCAGAGGCGTCATGTTGCCGGGCGGCGACCTCCACCACATGCAGGAAGGCCGGTTTGGTGATCAGCTTGCCGTGGTCGGTGAAGCTCACTTCAAAGGGCAGGAGCTGTCCGAGCACCAGCCGGTTGGGCAGCTCAGAGGTGAGCATCTTGAGATCGGTCACCACCATCACCCGGTTCTCGGGATCAACCTCGGCGCGGATTTTCCATTCACCGGCGGCGGGATCGGCGATGGTCAGCATGTCGTAACCCTGATCACGATGCCACTCCACATTCGCCGGCTTGGTCTCGGCGCCGAAGACTTCGCCTGAGGGTGGAAGCACTTCGGTCGGCAGGGCGTCAGCTTTGTGGAACACCAACACAGTGGCCTCGGTGATGCTCTCGTCGATGGAGAACTTGTTGTCCTTCAAGGGAACGGCATCGGGCTTGCCGACCTTTTCGAAGATGCGCAAAAAGACCTTCTGCAGCTCATCCGCATTCTCTGCCTGTTCGTACCAACCGCCCGTCTCCTGCGCCAACTCACGCATCAGTTCATGATCGGCATTCTTCGACAGGGCAATGGTATGCACGGTGGCATTGCGTGACTTCAGGCGCGGCAGAATATTCTGCAGTATGCGCTCACGCGACGCCCTGTTCTTGCGACTGTCCTTAGAGATATCCACCATGCCGTCGGTAAGCAGAATGACGCTACGTCGATAAGCGGCGGCTGGGGCTTCCCAATCCTCGGTGGCGCGGCGCAGGGCGTCTTCGATATTGGTGAACTGACCGGGGGAGCTGATCGACTCTGAGCTTTTGCGCGCCTTGGCCTTCCAGGCGCTGTCCACCTGTCCGAGGGGAATCTGCATATTGACATAACGGCCGAAGGTCCAGACCCCGGCACGGGTCTTTGATGGTAGCAGACCGACCAACAACCGCAGGGCCGGGCGACGCAGGTTCTTAGGATCGTTCTGTTTCATACTGCCGGAGACATCGATCAGGATGCGCACATCGGCCCGCTGCTCCTGCGCCAGGGACAGCGACGCGCAGACAGCCAGCAACGCCATCAGCAAAAGCCTTGCCGCGAAGTGTTGTCTAGCCATCGTCAAACCATCTCCAGCTAATCGGAAGCAAACCCTAAAAAGAGTGTCATAACCATTTAGCGGCTGGGAGGTTTAGCACTTTAATTCCACCTCCGATTAGAACGTTATTATTATGAAACCGGCAACCAAATATATCGAGTTAATAGCCTATTTGGTCGCCGGGTAATAGCATCTCTATTCGGGCTAGCGCTTGTCTCGGTAGGGGGAGGGTAGGCCATCGGGCTGGCTGCGAAACCGCTTGTAGGACCACTGATACTGATCGGGACACTCGCGAATCACCGACTCCAGGGCCTGATTCAGGGCTTGCGCCGCCTGTTGTGGATCAGCGTCATCGAGACCCGCCGGGGCCGGCCGGTAGTGGATATGGTAGCCTGCACCCTTGGGCAGACGCTCCGCATAGCCGATGACGATCTTGGCGCCGGTCTTTCTCGCCAACCGGTTGATCAACATCATAGTCAGCGCCGGCTGCCGGAAAAAGGGAGCGAATACCGCAGCCCGGCTCGTCTGCGGCTGCTGATCGGGCAGAATACAGGTGGTGCCCCCCTGTCGCAGGGCCTGATAAATGCGTCTGACCCCTTGATTGTCTGTCGCCACCAAGGTCGCGTCGCTACGTTCGCGAGCCTGCTTGATCAATGTCTCTAACTGGGGTTTTCTCGGTGGCCGGTAGAGTGATGTAACTTGCTCACAGGCCGGCAGTACCAAGCCGATGATCTCCCAACAGCCGAGATGAGGCACCAACAGGATCAGGCCCTGGCCCGCCTCACGCTGCAGGTTCTCCTCGCCGCTAACCCGCCTCACAAAAGCGCTCACGCGCGACATCGGGCAAAACCAGACGGCGGAGAGTTCCATTAGACTGCAACCCAGTTGTTGTAGAGTGCGGCGACACATAGCCTCGCGTTGCGACGCATTCAGCTCGGGAAAACAAAGCGCCAGATTGATCCGGGTCGTGCGGCGCTCACGGTTGGGTATTAACCAAAAGAAGAGCCCGAGCATACGCCCGATGCCATGCAACCAGGGAAGCGGCAGACGTCCGAGGCGTCGCCACAAGGCGATAAGCAGTTGAGACAACATGGCGTGATTCTACAGGCTCTCTACAATCCTAAGAAGCATCTATGGCTGGTTTGACGCCCTTATCTTGAATTTTGCTTCAGTATCATTTTTTCTGGTTTGCATTGATGCGCTCATCTTTGTATTAAATAACAAACCATCTACCCTCAACTGACTAACCAACGACCAGCGAGAAAGCGTATGAGCGAAACCTCTGACCCCCACAGTCTGACCCCACAACAGGCGGCACAGATGCTGGAAGACGATCCACGTGCAGTGCTGGTCGACATCCGCTCCAGTATGGAGTTTCTCTTCGTCGGCCATCCCAAGGGCGCAGTGCATATCCCCTGGATCGATGAACCGGACTGGACTGTGAATCCCCACTTCGTCACTGATATCCGCAAGCTCCTGCTGGGTGGCATGGTCTGTACCATCGATGAGGGCTGTGCGCCGGTTATCCTGATATGCCGTAGCGGCAAGCGCTCCCTGGAGGCGGGCAAGGCGCTGCTGGAGGCGGGCTTCGTGCGCGTCTACCACATCGACGAGGGCTTTGAAGGCGAACTGAACGAGCATCATCAGCGCAGCACCATCGGCGGTTGGCGTTTTCACGGTTTACCTTGGGAGCAGTGTTAGTGACTGACCAACCGCGTGGCCATGAGCAAATCAGTTCTTAATCCCCACCCCTTTTGCAAGCAGGCTGAGGCTGAAGAAGGTCAAGCCAGCGATGAAGATGAGGATGATCACCAGCGCCACCAGGATATTGATATCCGAGACGCCGAGGATGCCAAAACGGAAGGCATTGATCATATAGAGCACCGGATTGCCCAGCGAGACGTTCTGCCAGAACTCCGGCAGCAGACCGATAGAGTAGAAGACGCCACCGAGATAAGTCAGGGGAGTCAGCACGAACGTAGGTATGATGGAGATGTCATCAAAGGTGGTGGCGTAAACCGCATTGATGAAGCCGGCCAGGGCAAACAAAATCGAGGTCAGCACGAAAACCAGCAGCGTCAGCCCGTAGCTACTGATCTGCAAGTCGGTGAAGAAGAAGGAGATCAGCGTCACCAGGATACCGACCAGGGTACCGCGCGCTACGCCGCCGACCACATAACCGCTGAGGATCACCCAGTTGGGCACGGGCGCGATCAACAGCTCCTCGATATAGTGCTGCAGTTTGGTGCTGAAGAAAGAGGAGACCACGTTGGCATAGGAGTTCTGGATCACCGCCATCAGGATCAGGCCCGGCACGATGAAATCGATATAGCTGTAGCCCTCCATCTCACCGATACGCTCACCGATCAGTTTGCCGAAGATAATGAAGTAGAGGGTGGTGGTTATCGCCGGCGGCAACAGGGTCTGCATCCAGATGCGTACGAAGCGCAGTACCTCTTTGGTAACAATCGTCTGAAAGGCGATAGCGTAAAGACGCCAGGATCTCATGGCGTCACCTCCTGCTTGGCCCTATCGACCAGGTCGATGAAGAGCTGCTCGAGCCGGTTCTGTTTATTACGCATACTCAGTACCGAAACGCCCAATGGAGAGAGGCGGGCAAAGAGATCGTTCATCGACTGCTCACGCTGCACTTCCACTTCCAGAGTCTGTGCATCCACCAACGTCACGCCGTAACCCGGCAGCTCGGGTACCGCAGCCAACGGCTTATCCAGGTTGAGCACGAATACCTCCGTATTGAGCTGGCTCAACAGTCGCGCCATGCTGGTCTGCTCGATGATGCGTCCATGGTTGATGATGGCGATATTGCGGCACAGGCTCTCCGCCTCCTCCAGGTAGTGGGTGGTAAGGATGATTGTGGTGCCCTGGCGGTTGATCTCGCGCAGGAAGCGCCAC
>JASFJY010000041.1:0-11409 GCA_050119415.1 Chromatiales bacterium
CATGATTCGTCACAACCTCCTCAATCTGCTTTCCACCGTGGAGGCCAATAAACTGAAGGATCGGGCCGCCAAGGATTCGTTGCAGCAACGCATGCTCGACGAACTCAACCGGGTGCTCAAAGATCTGAAGGCCCCCGGTCAGGTGGATGCCCTCTATTTCACCAGTTTTGTGATGCAGTGAAGCCATGAGTGCCAACGACCTACTTTCCCAAGAAGAGATCGATGCCCTACTGCACGGTGTCGATAACGGCGATGTTGCGACCGAGTCCGAGGTTGGTGACGGTGGTGGGGTCAACTCCTACGATTTCACCAGTCAGGATCGCATCGTACGCGGCCGCCTGCCGACCCTGGAGATGATCAATGAGCGCTTCGCCCGTCTGTTTCGCACCAGTCTTTTCAACATGCTGCGCCGTACCGCCGATTTGGCGGTCTCCGGTATTCAGATGCAGAAGTTTTCGGAGTTTGTGCACAGCCTGTTCGTGCCCACCAGCCTCAACATGGTCAAGGTTCCGCCCCTGCGCGGCAAGGCACTCTTCGTTATCGATCCCAAGTTGGTCTTCAGTGTTGTGGACAACTATTTCGGCGGCAGTGGCCGTTTTCACACCAAGATCGAGGGACGTGACTTCACGCCCACCGAGAACCGGGTCATCCAGCTACTGCTGGAACGGGCCTTCGATGATCTGTGCCAAGCCTGGCGGCCGGTGTTCCAGGTCGGTTTCGAATACAGCGGCTCCGAGGTGAATCCCCAGTTCGCTAACATCGTCAGTCCTTCCGAGGTGGTGGTGGTCACCTCCTTCCACGTCGATCTGGAGAGCGGCGGAGGTGATTTCCATGTCTGCATGCCCTATTCGATGTTGGAGCCGATCCGCGAACTGCTCGATGCGGGAGTACAGAGCGACCGGGGCGAGCGGGATGAGCGCTGGGAGAACTCCTTGCGCGATGAGATCCTCGCGGCTCAGGTGGAACTCAGCAGCACACTGGCCGAGGTGGAGATGTCAATGAGGCAACTGGCCGGACTGCAAAAGGGCGACATCATTCCCTTCGACATGCCGGAAGAGGTGGAGGTGGAAGCCGCCGAAGTGCCGATTTTCAAGGCACGTCTAGGGGTTTCCGACAATAACTATTCGCTGAAGGTCTCACGCTGGTTGCAGAGACAACGGCGCAAGGGTTTGCAGGAATTTCTGGAGATAGAGCGCAAATCCATCAGGCGCACAGCGAATAACGATTCTTGATTTGCGGGCCAAGCGGTCTGCGCGATTCCCCTGAGAGGGTTGAACCATGAGTGATGACAAAAACCTAGACCCTAATGAAGCACTGGCCGATGAGTGGGCCGCTGCCCTGGATGAACAGGACGAGCGGGACTCCGCCAAACCGCAGTCGTCGACGGCCACCTTCGAGGAACTGACCGACGAATCGACCGGCGAGGCGGTAAACATGGATGCCATACTCGATGTGCCGGTCACCATCTCGATGGAGATCGGCCGCACCAAGATCAATATCCGTAACCTGTTGCAGCTGAATCAGGGCTCGGTGGTCGAGCTCGATCGGCTGGCCGGTGAACCGATGGATGTGCTGGTCAACGGCACCCTGATTGCCCAGGGTGAGGTGGTGGTGGTGAACGAAAAGTTCGGCCTGCGTCTGACCGACATCATCAGCCCCTCGGAACGGGTGAAGAGGCTGAACTGATGATGCGTTGGCTGCCACTGCTCGGCCTTTTCTTCAGCAATGTCTTGCTGGCCGCGGATGCGGCACAGGAGAAGATCGGCGTGAGTGCAAGCCAGCTTGGCACTGAAAGCCTGTTTCAGACCGCCGGCGGCCTGCTGCTGATCCTGCTGCTGATTCTGGGCGGTGCCTGGCTGTTCAAACGCTATGGCAGTCTGCCCATGGGCGGCAAGGGCCTGATCAAAGTGCTGGGTGGCGCCTCGGTGGGGGCACGTGAGCGGGTGGTGCTGATCGAGGTGGAGAATATCCGGCTGCTGCTGGGCGTGGCACCCGGTCAGGTCCGCACCCTGCATCGGCTGCCGATGGACGAGCGGGCTTTCAGACATGCCTTCGACCTCGCTCAGGAAGCGAGCAAAGCGGAAGAAGGTGGCGAATCATGAAGGTCTGGCTATTGATCGCCGGTCTGCTTTTGAGCGGCGCGGCACAAGCGGCTAGCGGTGTGGATGCCTTCACCGTGACGACTGACGGGCAGGGCGGGCAGACCTATACCCTGACCATCCAGGTCCTGCTCTTCATGACCGCTTTGACCCTGTTGCCGGGGGCGCTCATGATGATGACCTCTTTCGCCCGCATCATTATCGTGCTGGCGATCCTGCGTCAGGCGCTCGGCACCCAGAGCACACCCTCCAACCAGATTATTATCGGCCTGGCCCTGTTCCTCAGCCTCTTTATCATGATGCCGGTTTTCAACGAAGTGAATCAGGTGGCCCTGCAGCCCTATCTGGCCGAGGAGATGAACGCAAGTCAGGCCCTGGAGGCGGCGGCCAAGCCGATCCACGCCTTCATGCTGGCGCAGACCCGTGAGGACGATCTGGCCCTATTCGCACGCATCGGCGACTTCGGTGAGTTCGAGACGCCGCAAGAGGTGCCTTTCAGTCTGCTGCTGCCCTCCTTCGCCACCAGTGAGCTGAAGACCGGCTTTCAGATCGGCTTCCTGCTCTTCATCCCGTTTCTCATCATCGATTTGGTGGTGGCCAGCGTGCTGATGTCAATGGGCATGATGATGCTTTCACCGATGATCATTTCACTACCGTTCAAGATCATGTTGTTCGTGCTGATCGACGGCTGGGCCTTGGTCTTCGGCACCTTGGCATCGAGTTTTCTAGTTTAACCGGGAGAGAGCCATGACCCCTGATACCGTTATGTCGATCGGCCAGAACACCCTTGAAGTGATCGGCGTGCTCACCGGCATTGTGCTGCTGCCGGCATTGGCGGTGGGTCTGGTGATCGCCATGTTCCAGGCCGCCACACAGATTAATGAGATGACCCTCACCTTCATCCCCAAGCTGGTGGTGGTCGGCCTGGTTCTGATGCTGGCGGGCAACTGGATGCTTCAGCTGTTGATGAACTTTTCGCTGAATCTGATCGAAAGCATTCCGGAACTCATCCACTGATGCGATGTGCGCGGCACTGCCATGATTATCAGTGAAGCAGAGTTCAATGCCTGGATGGGGGCCTACCTCTGGCCCATGGTGCGCATTGGCGCCATGCTGCTGGCGGCGCCCATCTTCAGTTCACGGCAGGTGCCGGTGCGCTACCGCCTGATGCTGATGCTGCTGATCACCTGGATGGTGATACCCACGCTACCGCCCATGCCGTCGGCGGATGTGCTGAGTCACAGTGGTTTCATCATCATGCTGCAGCAGATCCTGATCGGTGTGGTGATGGGATTTGTTCTGCAGATGGTATTCGGTGCCCTGGTCTTCGGCGGCCAGGTGGTGGCCTACGGTTCCGGCCTTGGATTTGCCTCCATGGTCGATCCTCAGAACGGCGTGCAGGTGCCGGTGGTGGCCCAGTTCTACCTGATTCTGGCGACTCTGCTTTTTTTGCTCTCCAATGGCCATCTGCTGGCCATCGAGCTGGTAGCCGACAGTTTTCACTCGATGCCGGTGGCGGTGGACGGCATCTCCCGCAACGGCCTGCTCGATATCGTCGCCTGGGGCAGTCGGTTGTTCGCCGGCGGTCTGTTGATCGCATTGCCGATCGTCGGTGCCATGCTGATGGTCAACATGGGCATGGGCGTGGTGATGCGCGCGGCGCCGCAGCTGAACATCTTTTCGGTCGGTTTCCCCATTACCATGCTGCTCGGTTTTGCCCTGATGTGGGTGACCCTGCCCAATCTGTTCGGTGTCTTCAACCAGATCCTGGACGACTCCTTCCAACTCATGATGCAGACGCTGCGCGTGACGAGGTGAGCTATGGCTGAGAATCAAGACGGCCAGGAAAAAACAGAACAACCGACAGCGAAACGGCTGCAGGACGCCCGGCGCAAGGGCCAGGTGCCACGCTCGCGCGAACTCAACACCATGGCGGTGACCATGATCGGCGTGATCAGCCTGGTGGCCATGAGCAGACATTTGGGCACGAGCCTGTCTGAGATGATGAGTGAACGCTTTGTGCTGACACGCGCAGAGATCTTTGATGTCAACAGCATGCTGTCCCATCTGGGACAGGGCATCGGTGAGATGTTTGTCACCCTGATTCCTTTCTTCCTAATGGTGACGCTGGCCGCCATCTTCAGTTCCGTCATACTGGGCGGTATCTCCTTCAGCAGCGAGTCGCTGGTCCCCAAGCTGGAGAAGTTGAGTCCCCTAAAGGGCTTCAAACGGATGTTCTCGGCCCGCGGTTTGTCGGAACTGCTAAAGGCGATGGCCAAATTCCTGTTGATCGGTGGCATCACCATCCTGCTGCTCTACAACACCCTGGGCAAGTATCTGGCCCTGCATGGTATGGATATGGAACAGGCGATCAGCCACCTCAACGGCCTCATCGGCTGGTCGGTGGTCCTGCTCGCCTCGAGCCTGATTGTGATCGCCGCCATCGATGTGCCGTTCCAGCTGTGGGATCACAAGCGTCAGCTGAAGATGACGCGCCAGGAACTGCGCGACGAAATGAAGGAGACCGAGGGCAAACCCGAGGTGAAGGGTCGCATCCGTCAGCTGCAGCGCGAGATGGCCCAGCGCCGCATGATGGAGCAGGTGCCCAAGGCCGACGTCATCGTCACCAATCCGACCCACTATGCCGTGGCCCTGCAATACGATCCCAATCGCATGCACGCGCCGAAGCTGGTGGCCAAGGGCGCCGACTTGATTGCCCAGAACATCCGTAAGGTGGGCGCGGCGCACAAGGTGCCGCTGGTGGAGTCGCCAATGCTGGCGCGCGCCATCTACTTCCACACCGAAATCGATGCCTATATCCCCGCCGGCCTCTACCTGGCGGTGGCCAAGCTGCTGGCTTATGTCTTTCAGTTGCAGGCCTATCGGCTCGAGGGGGGCGAGCGCCCTGTTGTGCCGGATGATCTGACAGTGCCTGAGGAGTTCAGACACGATGATTAATTTGAATTTCGCATAATTCACAATCCAGAGTTAAAACAATGGACGCCACAGCCATTCTAACCAACGTGAAACAAGTCGGTGCCCGCGGCCTCGGCGCTCCACTCGTGCTATTGATGCTGTTGGCGATGGTGGTGATCCCGCTGCCGCCCATCGCACTGGACATGTTCTTCACCTTCAACATCACCCTTTCGCTGGTGGTGATGCTGGTGGTGATCTACACGGCGCGTCCACTGGAGTTCTCGGTCTTTCCCAGCCTTTTGCTGATCGCTACGCTGCTGCGTTTGGCCCTCAATGTGGCCTCCACCCGGGTGGTGTTGCTCGAAGGTCACACCGGTGGCGATGCGGCGGGCAAGGTGATCGAGGCCTTCGGCGCCTTCGTTATCGGTGGCAATTATGCGGTGGGTCTGGTGGTCTTCCTGATCCTGGTGATCATCAATTTCGTCGTGGTGACCAAGGGCGCGGGACGCGTCTCCGAGGTCAGCGCCCGCTTCACCTTGGATGCCATGCCTGGCAAACAAATGGCAATCGACGCCGATCTCAACTCCGGCCTCATTACCCAGGACCAGGCCCGTGAGCGCCGTGAGGAGGTGGCAAGCGAGGCCGATTTCTACGGTGCTATGGACGGTGCCAGCAAGTTCGTGCGCGGCGACGCGGTGGCCGGTATCCTGATTCTCTTCATCAATATCATCGGTGGACTCGCCATCGGCATGGTTCAGCATGACCTCAGTTTCTCCACCGCCCTGCAGAACTATGTGCTGCTGACCATCGGTGACGGCCTGGTGGCACAGATCCCTTCACTGTTGCTTTCCACCTCGGCTGCGATCATCGTCACCCGGGTTGCCAGCGCCCAGGATGTGGGCGGGCAGATCGTGAGTCAGCTCTTCACCAGTCCCAAGGCGCTGGCGGTGGCGGCAACCGTACTCTTTCTCATGGGCATCATCCCTGGTATGCCCAACTTCGCCTTTCTGACCCTGGCTGCGGCGGCTGGCGCCGGTGCCTGGATGATCTGGCAGCGCCAGCAGCAGCCGGAGGAGCCGGTGGTTGAGCCGGAGCCCCAGGAGATGCCGGAGCAGCGGGATCTGGGCTGGGAGGATGTGCAGCCGGTCGACCCGGTCGGTCTGGAGGTGGGCTATCGTCTGATACCTCTGGTGGACCGCAACCAAGGAGGTCAGTTGATGAACCGGATCAAGGGGGTGAGGCGCAAGCTCTCCCAGGAGTTGGGCTTTCTCATCCCCTCGGTGCATATCCGTGACAATCTGGACCTCAGCCCCAACAGCTACCGCCTCTCAGTCAACGGGGTGTCCATGGCGCAGGCAGAGGTCTTTCCCGATCGCGAGTTGGCGATTAATCCCGGTCAGGTGTTTGGCGAACTTCAAGGTATCGCCACCAAGGATCCCACCTTCGGCCTGGATGCGGTGTGGATCGATCCGGAACAGAAGGACCACGCCCAGACCCTGGGTTATACGGTGGTGGACGCCAGCACTGTGGTGGCTACCCACTTGAGCGAGATCCTGCAGAATCAGGCCTGCGAATTGCTGGGTCATGAGGAGGTGCAGCAGCTCTTCGATATGCTGGCCAAGAGCGCCCCTAAACTGGTCGAAGATCTGATCCCCAACATCCTGCCGATGAGCGTGGTGGTGAAGATCCTGCAGAACCTGTTGGCCGAGCATGTGCCGATCCGCGATATTCGTCGGATCGCCGAAACCTTGGCGGCCCAGGCCGCGAGGAGTCAAGACCCCGGCGTTTTGACAGCGGCGGTTCGCATTGCCCTCTCGCGGGGTATAGTGCAGCAACTTACTGGAACCGTTGAAGAAATTCCTGTGGCTGTACTCGATGCGAATTTGGAACGCATATTGCAACAAACAATACAGTCCTCAGATGAGGGACAGGCCGGCTTCGAACCCGGCCTGGCGGAGAGGCTGCAGAGCGCCCTAGGAGAGACCCAGGCCAGTATGGAGGCACAGGGGTATGAAGGCATCCTGCTGGTGGCGGCGCCGATACGTGCCTGGATGGCCAGGTTTGCCAAACACGCAGCGCCCGGCATGCATGTCCTCTCCTACAACGAGATACCGGACAATCGCCAGATCAAGGTGGTGTCCAGCATAGGCAACGCAACCGCTGAGAGTAGACAGGAAGGCTGACGGATCGCGACACCGGGTCGCGATCCACCAGCCAACAACGGGGGATCGCGATCCATGAAAATACGCCGCTTTTTTGCCGCCGACATGCGTCAGGCACTGCGCCAGATCAAGGAGACCCTTGGCAGCGACGCGGTAATTCTCTCCAACAAGAGTGTCGAGGGAGGGGTCGAACTGGTGGCTGCCATCGACTACGACGAGAGCGCTTTCGAGACGCCCACCCATGTCGTCCACTCCCCCCGCAAGGCGGATCGAGTATCGCCTCGGCGTGCCACCACACAAACCAAGAGCGCTTTCGAGACGCCCACCCATGTCGTCCACTCCCCCCGCAAGGCGGATCGAGTATCGCCTCGGCGTGCCACCACGCAAACCAAGTCGAAGCGGCAACACTTTGTCGAAGACTCCCGTCCCCTGTTCGAAGATGCGCCGAGTGCCGCATCGGCCGGCCCCAGTGACAAACCGTCTGAGAACAAACCCCGTGTGGAGTGGAGCCAGGACCCGGTGTTGCGGGAGATGCGCCGCGAAATGCAGGCGCTGCGCCGCATGATGGAGAATGAACTTTCGGAACTGACCTGGCGCGACATGGGGCAACGCCGTCCCCAGACCCAGGAGCTGCTGCGCCGCCTCATCGGCCTCGGTCTCGATGCCGACCACTGCCGTGAGTTGGCCTACCGGGTGGAGGATGCCGAGACCTCGGATCAAGCCTGGCGCAAGTCACTGTTCCATCTGGCCAGCGAACTGCCGGTCATGCAGGACGATCTGCTCGACCAGGGGGGGATTGTCGCCCTGGTGGGTCCCACCGGTGTGGGCAAGACCACTACGATTGCCAAGCTGGCGGCCAAGTTTTGTCTGCGCCATGGCAATCGTCACTTGGCCCTGCTTTCCACCGACAGCTACCGCATCGGTGCCCAAGAGCAGCTGCAAAACTATGGGCGGATCTTGGATGTACCGGTACGCAGCGCATCCGATGCAGAGGAGCTCAATCGTGCCCTACATGCCTTTGCCGACAAGCGCCTGGTATTGATTGATACTGCCGGCATGGGACAGCGGGATATCAAACTGAGCGAAAAGCTCGCTCTGATGACGGCAGGCAACCATCCCATCAAGACCCTGCTGACCCTCTCCGCCACCACTCAGCGCGCGGCCTTGAGCCACGCTACCCGTGCTTTCTCGGTGACCCATCCGATCGGCGCGGTGCTGACCAAGATCGACGAGGCGGCGGAACTGGGCGGCGTCTTCTCAGGACTGATGGAGTCGCGTCTGCCCCTGACTTATGTGGCCGACGGTCAGCGGGTTCCCGAGGATATCCACATTGCCCGGGCCAACAGCTTGATCCATCAGGCCATTGACCTGTGCGAGGATGGCGAGCGGCGTCCCGACGAGGACTACCTTGCAATGGCCTTTGGAGGAATGAGTGATCATGCACATATCTGAACAGATGGAAGATCAGGCTACGGGGTTGCGTCGTATGGTAAATCCGACACCGGTAAGAGTGATTGCCGTTACCGGCGGCAAAGGGGGCGTAGGCAAGACCAACATCGCGGTCAATTTGGGGGTCGCCCTGGCCGAATTGGGCAAGCGGGTGATGGTGCTCGATGCCGATCTGGGGCTGGCTAACATCGATGTGATCCTGGGGCTCCACGCAAAACGTAATCTCTCCCACGTGATGAGCGGTGAGGCCTCCCTGGAGGAGATCATGGTGACAGGGCCAAAAGGGCTGAAGGTGGTCCCCGGTGCTTCCGGCATGCAGCACATGGCTGAGCTGAGCTCAGCGGAGCACGCCGGCCTGATCCACGCCTTCAGCGAGGTGTCCAGCAATGTGGATGTGCTGCTGATCGACACCGCCGCCGGCATCTCCGATTTGGTGGTCAGCTTCAGCCGGGCTGCACAGGAACAGATTGTGGTGGTCTGCGATGAACCGGCTTCGATTACCGATGCCTATGCCATTATCAAGCTATTGAATCGTGAGCATGACGTCAGCCGCTTTCGCATCTTGGCCAATATGGTCAAAAGCGTGCAGGAAGGCAGGGACCTCTTCAACAAGATGTGCCGGGTCACTGATCAGTATCTAGATGTTATGCTTACCTATATGGGAGGGATTCCTTACGACGAGCAGCTGCGCAAGGCCGTGAAGAGCCAAAAGCCAGTGGTCGAGGCCTTCCCCCGATCGCGGGCTTCACAAGCATTCAAGAATCTGGCCAAGAAGGCCGATAACTGGCCTGTGCCCACTGGAGTCAGTGGAGATCTGCAGTTCTTCGTCGAACGCCTGATCCAATTTTCAAGCCATTACGGGGAGATTTGACGGTGAACGGTTTAGCGACATACACCGCCATGCAAGAGCAGCAGAACTTCAACGACCTGGTGAACGAACATGCCGGGTTGGTGAAGCGCATCGCTTATCATCTGATGAACCGTTTGCCACCCAATGTGCAGGCGGACGACCTGATTCAGGCCGGTATGCTGGGGCTGCTTGAAGCGAGCAAGAATTATGATCCCACCCAGGGTGCCAGTTTTGAGACCTACGCCGGTATCCGTGTCCGCGGTGCCATGCTCGACGAGATCCGACGTAGCGATTGGACGCCGCGTTCGGTGCATCGCAAGGCACGGATGGTGGCGGAGGCGATGCGTGAGATCGAGAACAGCGAAGGCCGCGACGCCCGCGACGTGGAGGTGGCCGAGGCCCTCGGCATGAGCCTGGAGGAGTATCATCAGATCCTCAAGGATGCCACCGGATGCCGAATCTTCAGCCTGGATGAACTGACGGCGGTAAGCGATGGACTGCCTTTTCAGATGGAGGGCACTACCGATACACCGTTCGAGGGTCTGCAGAAGTCGGCTTTCAAACAGGCTTTGGGCGAGGCCATCGCCGGTCTGCCGGAACGGGAACGGTTGGTTATCGCCATGTACTACGACGACGAGATGAATCTGCGAGAGATCGGACAAGTGCTCGGCGTCAGCGAATCACGGGTGTGCCAGATACACAGTCAGGCCACCCTGCGACTGCGCTCGCGTCTATCCGAGTGGCTGTCGCTGGTAAATGATGAAGAGTAAACGTGTTGGTTTCGCTGTGTGGTTTGACAGACTAATTGGTGTCAGCGATAGGAGGTAGTTTTGGATAAAAACATGAAGATACTCATCGTCGATGATTTCTCGACCATGAGGCGCATCATCAAGAATCTTTTGCGCGATCTCGGTTTCAACAATACGCAGGAAGCGGATGACGGTCAGACCGCACTGCCAATGCTACAGGGCGGTGGTTTCGACTTCTTGATCTCGGACTGGAATATGCCGGGGATGACCGGCATCGATCTGCTGAAGGCGGTGAGAGCCGATGAGAAATTGGCTCAACTTCCGGTACTGATGGTTACCGCCGAGTCCAAGCGTGAACAGATCATTGAGGCGGCCCAGGCAGGTGTTAATGGTTATGTGGTCAAGCCATTCACAGCGACAACGCTGGAAGAGAAGATCAACAAGATCTTCGAACGCGTGGGTTGAATCACTGCCATTTCGGGAGTTTTTTCATGGGCCAAAAAGCAGATAAAAAATCGAGACTGGAACTAGCGCAGGCACTGGTTGAATCGTTGCAGGCCGGTAACGACGCCAAAGCCGATCAATTGATCGACTCGCTTTCTAAGGGCGGCAGTCAAGATGAACTATTCATAGAAGTTGGGCGTCTGACACGGGAGCTCCACGACGCCATCAACGGCTTTCTGCTCGATGCCCGTATCTCGGACATGACCAAGGTCGAGATCCCCGATGCCAAGGAGCGCCTCAACTACGTCATCACTATGACCCAACAGTCGGCAGACCGCACCTTGAACGAAGTGGAGAAGTGTCTGCCGTTGGTGGCGGCGATGGAAAAGCAGTCGGCGCAACTGGAGGAGGAGTGGAGCAAGCTGCGCAAGCGACTGCTCAGCAAGGACGATTTCAAGGGCTTGAGCGACAAGCTCAACGACTTTTTACAGCAGACCAGGCAGGATTCCGGCGATTTGCACGCCAGCCTCTCCGAGGTGTTGATGGCGCAGGATTTCCAAGACCTGACCGGCCAGATCATCCGCAAAGTAATCACGCTGGTGCAAGATGTGGAGCAGAAGTTGGTCAAGCTGGTGCGCATTACCGGCAACAAACTTGAAGATACCACTACTGCCAAAAAGGAAAAAGAGGAACTCGCGGGACCAGCAATTCCGGGATTGGATCAAGGTGATCAGGTAACC
>JASFJY010000042.1:0-11329 GCA_050119415.1 Chromatiales bacterium
CGTAGGTCGGTTGCACTTTGTACTTTACTAATATTCCAGAAATAATAAGTAAAAACCCTAAGTTAGTTTATTATTTTTAGCGACTGGGTGAAATATTCGGACTAGCGCCCGACGGCGGTGAAATCACTCCCCGGCTTGAGGCCGAAGGCCTGCTCCAGATCGAGTTCGTGAATCAGCCGGTCACCGGCGGGCATGCCGTGTTCACGCTGGACCTCTCCCAACAACAGCCGCACCGCATGGCGATTGTAGCCGCTGCCGAAGCTGATCTGCTGTCGGATGAGTTCTCTTGCTCGTTCAAGGGTCATCATGATACTCCATTGGGGTCGCTGAAGAATTGAGCGAAGCAAATGGGGGGAATCCACAATTAAAAGCGGGTTGAACCGGGTCAGGGACACCCCAAATACCGTTAGTATATAGAATCATTTGGGCCCAATCCCTCGGAGGCTGTATGAAAATTCGCCAACTCTTCGACGTAAATACCAGCACCTATACCTACCTGGTCTGGGACGAGGTGACCCGTGAAGCCGCCACTATCGACTCCGTGCGGGAGCAGATCGAGCGGGATATCCAACTGATCCGGGAGCTTGATCTTAAGCTGAAGTATGCCCTGGAGACCCATGTGCATGCCGATCATGTCACTGCCAGCGGCCTGTTGCGCGAGCGGTTCGGCTGCAAGGTAGGCGTGCATCATCGGATCGGTAGCGATTGCCCCGATATCAAACTGGAGCATGACGACCGCATCAGATTGGGTGAGCACTACCTGCGGGTGCTCTATACGCCGGGTCACACCGACACCGATGTCTGCTATCTCGGCGAGGGTGCGGTCTTCACCGGCGATATTCTGCTGATCCACGGCAGTGGCCGTACCGATTTCCAGTCAGGGGACGCAGCTCGCTCCTACGACTCCGTCACAGGCAGGCTCTTCACCCTGCCGGAAGCGACCGTTGTCTATCCTGGCCATGACTATAACGGCTTCACCTGCAGCACCATTGGCGAGGAGAAGCGCTTCAATCCGCGATTGGGTGGCGGCAAGAGCCGGGATGAGTATATTCGGATCATGCAGAGCCTGGAGTTGGAGAAACCGAGGCTCATCGATGTGGCGGTTCCCGGTAACCAGGCCTGCGGACTCGTGCGACAGGGCTAGCTCATGGATCGTGCAGCGTTGGAAAAGATGCTGGCACAGGGACAGGACAACGCCCTGCTGCGCTATACCCTCGGATCGCTCTGCCTCAAGGAGCATGCGTTCGAGGTTGCGGCGGAACATTTGAAGCGTGCCCTGCAGATGAATGAACAACACTCCGCCAGCTGGAAACTCTACGGTAAGGCGATGGCGGAGATGGGACGGATAGAGGAGGCGATTGCCGCCTACGATAAGGGCATCGCCGTAGCCGAGGCGAGGGGGGATGTACAGGCCGTGAAGGAGATGCGGGTCTTTCGCAAGCGATTGCATTAGCTGGCTGTCCGCTTGGTTATGTTAGCTGGCTGTCCGCTTGGTTATGTAGTTGGTTATGACCACAATAACAAGACGTGACGAAACGAAGAGTATGACCGCCATGAACGAACCCGACAAAGGACAGGTAAAGGCCTACCTGCAGACTATGCAACATACCATCTGCTGCGCCCTGGAAGATGAAGACGGCACAGAGAAGTTCATGCGGGACGAGTGGCAGCGGGAGCCGGGTGACCACCTGGGCGGCGGCGTCAGCGCCGTGCTGCAGCAGGGCAATGTCTTCGAGCAGGCGGGCGTCAACTTCTCCCATGTCAGGGGGCAACAGCTGCCTGGTTCCGCCACCGCTCATCGGCCCGAACTGGCCGGTCGCGCCTTCGAAGCGATGGGCCTCTCGCTGGTGATCCATCCCCGTAATCCCTATGTGCCGACCTCCCACGCCAATATTCGCTTCTTTATTGCAGAAAAGCCGGGGCAGGCGCCGGTCTGGTGGTTCGGCGGCGGCTTCGACCTCACACCCTACTACGGCTTCGATGAAGACTGCCGTCACTGGCATCAGACCGCCAAGGCGGCCTGTGAGCCCTTCGGCGAGGGGATATACGCCAACTATAAGGCATGGTGCGACGACTATTTCTTTTTGAAACACCGTCATGAGCCACGCGGCATCGGCGGGCTTTTCTTCGACGACCTCAATGAGTGGGGATTTGATACATGCTTTGCGTTCATGCAGAGCGTCGGCGAACACTACCTGCCGGCCTATCGGCCGATCGTGCAGCGGCGCAGGGAGAGCGCTTACGGTGAACGCCAGCGGAATTTTCAGCTCTACCGGCGCGGACGCTATGTGGAGTTCAACCTGGTCTATGACCGGGGCACCCTCTTCGGTCTGCAATCGGGCGGGCGCACCGAATCGATCCTCATGTCGCTGCCGCCCCTGGTCCGTTGGCAATACAACTGGCGGCCCAAAGCCGGCAGCGAAGAGGCGAGGCTCTACGAGGAGTATTTAAAACCCCGGGATTGGGTGGAGTAACGACGTGGACAAGCCCTACGCCGAGGCCTGCGATCAGAACAAGGCGCCTATCCTGGCTGTGCTGAGCCGGTTGTTCGCCGACACCGGAACAGTACTGGAGGTCGGCAGCGGCACCGGGCAGCATGCGGTCCACTTTGCTTCCGCCTTGCCCCATCTCATCTGGCAGACCAGCGATATAGTGGAGAATCATGTCGGGATAGAGGCCTGGCTGGACGAAGCCGGCTTGCCGAACCTCCTCTATCCACTAGATCTCGATGTCTGTGGAGCCTGGCCGAACAAGACCTACCAGGCTGTTTTCAGCGCCAACACCAGCCATATCATGAGCTGGTTTGAAGTGGAGCGATTCATCGAAGGTGTCGGTCGGGTTTTGGCACTGGAAGGCCGTTTTGCCCTCTATGGACCCTTCAACTACAACGGCCGCTACACCAGTGACGGCAATCGCCGCTTCGACGCCTGGCTCAAGGCAAGGAATCCGCGCAGCGGCATCCGAGATTTTGTAGATCTCAATAGGCTGGCCAAAGCCCAGGGCCTCAGTTTCGAAGAGGATATCGAAATGCCGGTCAACAACCGTATTCTGGTTTGGCAAAGGAAAGAGTTTTCCCGTTGCTCAGATACAGCAGTGAGCTAACTGGCGAAGCGCTGTCCAAAGTCCAGTTAGAATAACGATCGCTCAGTTCGTTTGTTCCTGTTCCTGGCGTTGATAGTCAACCAATGTGGACACTTTTCGTGCGATGTACTGTGCATAGTCATCCACATTGGCATAGTTATAGTCGATGGCGAGTGCTGACAGCTCATGCAAAAGTTCGCGTAACTTCTCTATTTCACGCAGCTTGCGACCGCAGGTAAGGCAGAGCACGCCGTCGTCACGGCAGGCATTCTTGCCCTGGCAGGGAGTAAAGGTAGCCATGATTTCGTTCAATATTCCGGATTAACAGCCTATATCTTGCATGGAGAGAGTCTCCGGGTTGACACTCTCCATTATATCGTTATCGACCTCATCGAGAAAATTATGAATATCCGCCTCGATGATTTCGATATTCATCTTTTTACAAAAGCGCCGTTCTTTATCGCTTGGATCGGGGATCAGCGCCCAGCCGGCGGGAGTGCCCGCCGCGTAGATGATATCAGATAGCACCATGCGTTCGGTATCTCGGGTCATACGCAGACCTAAGAAAAGGTACCGCTTGCCTTTACGATATTCTTTCAAAAATCCCGGTATGGCAAAGCCACCCATCAACTCGGTGATGTAGTCCACATAATCGGCATCGGATGCGATATAGGTTGAGTCGGGTAGGGGACTGCCCATGGGTTTGAACAGAATGGGCAAGCTTGGGTTGGCCTCTTTTTGATCGATCTCGTTTTCTGAGTAATTTTCACCATCATAGTGATGGATGCGGAAACGGTAGTCGGTGCCGCCGACTCGTGAGATACCCCTGATCAGTGTGTGGGGTGTGCCGCTGTAGCTCTGCTGGAGCTGGCTGTCTCGATTGATATCGATCACATAATCCGGTTTGATTTTTGCCAGCCACTGGTGAAGCGGGGCGGGGGTCCACTCCGTCTGTCCATAGGTGGTATCGAGAAAGCGGTTGACCGCTGCGCGGCCACGTTTAAGTTCCACGTTCATGGCTGCGCGTGGAAATTCATACATCAGCCGGGGCGCCATCGGCTTGCCGTCGTTCATGGCCAGGATCAGGCTGTCACTATCGGCAGGAATGGGCTCACCACTCTGCCTGTTCACCGCCCCCTTGAGTGCGCCTGCGCCAAGGTAGGGTATGATTGAACCCTCATTGAGACCATCGATAATCTTCTTAAAATTGATCTCGGCCATTGTATTACTCCATTGTTAGTCGTTTATTAGGAGGGTTATAGCAAGAGGCAGGCCAAGTGGTTATTGTTGGGTGAAACAGTCAATTATCGCCAATACAATGGTTGGGAGTGGCTGGATTTTGTCGGGTTTGCGACACTTGGTGTTGTTTCGTCTATGATCATTAGTGTGTAAGTGACTGGAATGCCTATGTTCCCGGAACCACCAAGAGGTAAAAATAAGTGAATAGCGGTGTCGTGAAGGCAGAGCATTTTAAAAACATGATGGAGAGTCCTCATCCGGCTTCCCTGTGGGCTGCCGAGGCACCGCTCGATCCCCTGCAGATCGATTGCGTCACCGCCGTGATGCTGAAGATCCTCGATCATAAATGCAAGATGCCACCCGAAGAGCAGATGGCCGTGATGGCCATCTATCACGAAGTCAAGGATCGCAAGAGCCTACTGTTTGACGACTCCATTCATGCGGCCATCCATAATGCCATGCATGCCCGTCTGGGCGACTCCGCGGAGCGCATCCACCAACTGAGGGTGCAGGCCGAGGCAATGATTCCGAAACCTGTGATGAAACACTTCAAACGTTATATGCGCGAATCGCTCTACGGTATGTAATGACACGACTTATTTAGTTGTCGGGTTAATAAACAACCGCCAATTCATCACATAATACTGACCTTCACCTGGTAGACGCCGCCGATCACCAGATACTCGTTCTCGCCCTTCAGGACGCCTGGTATCAGTTCCGGGAAATAGAGCAGTTTTGCCTGTGGAATTTCTACCTCGAGAATATAGTCTCCGAACTCCTCGGCCCTATGGCGGTTATGGGTAAAGGAGTTGAGATTGTTCAATAGCATGATATAGGTCTGCCTGGCGGGCTGATGCAGTACCTCATGCTCATGCACGCGGTTGATACCCCGATAGAGTTGCAGATGGGTTTGCTTAGGGAACCGGCGCACGCTCTCGTATTGACAATAGGTGTAGAGCAGGTCGAGCTGCGCCTCCAAGGCATTGGTGTTGTAGAGCCCCTGGGCGCGGGCGCTGAGGTAGCGTTGATAGTTCTCTGTCGTGAAGTCGTCCAGAGGACCTCCATGGTTGCGCGGCAGTAGACCGAAGCGGGATTCCACCCAACTCTTCAGTACTGCAGCCTCCTTGCCGTCGGGATCGAACATCCAACCTCGCAACATGCGTAGATAATCCGCCTTGCTGCGTCTGATCCGGCTGGTTTCGGCATCGAATCCGGCCTCGTCGAGATGATCGAGCAAGAAGCTTGAACTCATATAGTCCCGGAAATGGATTGCACGCTCTACGGCATCGTCGATATCGCGTAGGCTGCGGAAGAACTCTCCGTGCAACTCCTCAACACCGTCCAGATGCAGGGCAACCGGATGCCGCTGAAAGGTCAGGCTACCGAGGATGACCGAGGGCAGATTGCAATGATTGATCGACAGCCGGGCATACGGGGGCAGGGAACTGGGGCTAGGTCTTGTTTGTTTGTGATCATCCATACATTCGATGTGTGATTGTCGCGAAGCGAACTGCGGAGACAGGCCGCTACCTCAAAATAATAACACTAAAAAACAGTCAGTTAATAGTAAATTTTAGATTTGGCACGCGGTTTGCTCAATAGGTATTGTCCGAGTGACCTTAAACGACTTCAGTCACACATCGATTCATCAATAGAAGGAGATCCAACATGGCACTGCGTCAATGCGCAATCTACGGTAAAGGTGGTATCGGCAAGTCTACCACGACTCAGAACCTGGTCGCTGGTCTGGCCGAGCTGGGTAAAAAGGTAATGATCGTCGGTTGCGACCCGAAAGCGGACTCCACCCGTCTGATCCTTCACTCCAAGGCACAGAACACTATCATGGAGATGGCCGCCGAGGCTGGCACCGTTGAAGATCTAGAGCTGGAAGATGTGCTGAAAACCGGTTTTGGCGACATCAAATGTGTCGAGTCCGGCGGCCCCGAGCCGGGCGTTGGTTGCGCTGGACGCGGCGTTATCACCGCCATCAACTTCCTCGAGGAAGAGGGCGCCTATGAAGACGACCTCGACTTCGTCTTCTACGACGTGCTCGGCGACGTGGTGTGCGGCGGTTTCGCCATGCCTATCCGCGAGAACAAGGCTCAGGAGATCTACATCGTGGTATCCGGCGAGATGATGGCCATGTACGCGGCTAATAACATCTCCAAGGGTATCGTGAAGTACGCCAACTCCGGTGGTGTGCGTCTGGCCGGCCTGATCTGCAACAGCCGCAACACCGATCGTGAGGACGAGCTGATCGAGGCCCTGGCCGCCAAGCTGGGCACCCAGATGATCCACTTCGTGCCTCGTGACAACGTGGTGCAGCGCGCAGAGATCCGCCGTATGACCGTCATCGAGTACGACCCGCAGGCCAAGCAGGCTGACGAGTACCGTACCCTGGCGCAGAAGATCATCGACAACAAGCTGCTGGTGATCCCTACTCCTGCCACCATGGACGAGCTGGAAGAGCTGTTGATGGAGTTCGGCATTATGGAGGAAGAGGACGAGAGCATCATCGGTCAGACTGCTGCTGCCGAATCCGCTTAAGTCATCCAGGTGACGCCGGCCCGGCAGGGGCCGGCATCCACTGATCGTTTATTTCATTACCTGTGCATCCACAGATTAGTGGTGGCAGGTGAAGGAGACCATTATGTCAGCTATGACACGAGAAGAGACCGAAGCCCTCATTCAGGAGGTGCTTGAGGTCTATCCCGAGAAGGCAAAGAAAGACCGCGCCAAGCATCTTACCGTTAATGACCAAGAGGTGGAGCAGTCGAAAAAATGCATTACCTCCAACCGCAAATCACTGCCGGGCGTGATGACCATCCGCGGTTGCGCCTACGCCGGATCCAAGGGTGTGGTCTGGGGTCCGATCAAGGACATGATCCACATCTCCCACGGCCCTGTCGGCTGTGGTCAGTACTCCCGTGCCGGTCGCCGTAACTACTATGTGGGCGCCACCGGAATCAACACCTTCGGCACCATGAACTTTACCTCCGACTTCCAGGAGAAGGATATCGTCTTCGGCGGCGACAAGAAGCTGGCCAAGCTCATGCAGGAGATCGAGACCCTGTTCCCCCTGAACAAGGGCATTACCGTGCAGTCCGAGTGTCCCATCGGTCTCATCGGCGACGACATCGAGGCTGTCTCCAAGCAGACCGCCAAAGAGATCGAGAAGCCGGTGGTTCCCGTGCGCTGCGAGGGTTTCCGCGGCGTCTCACAGTCCCTGGGCCATCACATCGCCAACGATACCATCCGCGACTGGGTGCTGCACAATCGCGACAACGACAACAGCTTCGAGAGCACTGACTACGACGTTACCATCATCGGTGACTACAACATCGGTGGCGATGCATGGTCCTCGCGCACCCTGCTCGAAGAGATGGGTTTGCGTGTCATCGCCCAGTGGTCCGGCGACGGCACCCTGGCCGAGATGGAGAACACCCCCAAGGCCAAGCTCAACCTGCTGCACTGCTACCGTTCCATGAACTACATCTCCCGCCACATGGAGGAGAAGTACGGCATTCCATGGATGGAGTACAACTTCTTTGGTCCCAGCAAGATCGAGGAGTCCCTGCGCAAGATCGCCGCTTTCTTCGACGAGACCATCCAGGCCAATGCCGAGAAGGTGATCGAGAAGTACAAGAGCCAGTACGAGGCAGTCATCGCCAAGTACCGTCCCCGTCTAGAAGGCAAGAAGGTGATGCTCTATGTCGGCGGTCTGCGCCCGCGCCACATTATCGGCGCCTACGAGGATCTGGGCATGGAAGTGGTCGGTACCGGTTATGAGTTTGCGCATAACGACGACTACGACCGCACCATCAAGGAGATGGGTAACGCCACCCTGATTTACGACGACGTTACTGGCTACGAGTTCGAGGAATTCGTCAAGAAGGTCAAACCCGACCTGATCGGTTCCGGCATCAAGGAGAAGTATATCTTCCAGAAGATGGGCATTCCTTTCCGCCAGATGCACTCCTGGGATTATTCCGGTCCTTACCATGGCTACGACGGCTTCGCCATCTTTGCCCGCGATATGGACATGACCCTGAACAATCCATGCTGGAGCAAGATTCAGGCACCCTGGCTGAAGGGTGAGGAAGAGGTCGAGGCCGCTGCGGCGGGCGCTTGACCCATAGCCAGCGACGATCGACTCACTGAGACGGCCGTCGGCGGCGCACGACCAGATTCAATCTTAACCAACCGTCAGTCCACAGATTGGTGGCGCGGTAGGAGAAATATCATGAGCCAAGTTGTCGATGACATCAAACCCAGCTATCCGCTGTTTCGTACCGACGAATACATCGAGACGCTGAAGAACAAACAGGAAGCCTTCGAGGAGAGGCACCCTGAGGATAAAATCCAGAAGACTTTTCAGTGGACCACAACCGAAGAGTACAAGGAGCTGAACTTCAAGCGTGAGGCCCTGACCATCAACCCGGCCAAGGCGTGTCAGCCCCTCGGTTCTGTGCTCTGCGCCCTCGGTTTCGAGAAGACCCTGCCTTATGTGCACGGCTCCCAGGGTTGTGTGGCCTACTTCCGCACTTACTTCAACCGTCACTTCAAAGAGCCGGTGGCATGTGTCTCCGACTCCATGACCGAAGACGCGGCGGTGTTCGGCGGCCAGAAGAACATGTTCGACGGTCTGGCCAATGCCAAGGCCCTCTACAAGCCGGAGATGATCGCCGTCTCCACCACCTGCATGGCCGAGGTTATCGGTGACGACCTCAACGCCTTCATCGGCAATGCCAAGAAGGAGGGTCACATCGAGGAAGACTTCCCGACACCTTTCGCCCACACCCCGAGCTTCGTCGGCTCCCACACAACCGGTTGGGACAACATGTTCGAGGGCATCCAGCGCTACTTCACGCTGAATGAGATGGAAGACAAAGAGGTGGGTAGCAACGGCAAGATCAATATCGTGCCCGGCTTCGAGACCTATCTGGGCAACTACCGCGTGATGAAGCGGATGATGGAAGAGATGGGGGTTGAGTACAGCTTGCTGTGCGATCCGACCGACGTGCTGGATACCCCGGCCGACGGTGAGTACCGGATGTATGACGGCGGCACCCCCATCGAGGAGATGAAGGACGCCCCCAACGCCATCGACACCCTGCTGTTGCAGCCCTGGCAGTTGGTGAAGACCCGCAAGTTCGTCAAGAACACCTGGAAGCAGCCGGCCAGCGACATCACTATCCCCATGGGCCTGGAGGCGACCGATGAGTTCCTCATGAAGGTCTCCGAGTTGACCGGCAAACCGATCTCCGAGTCGTTGACCCGCGAGCGCGGTATTCTGGTCGACATGATGACCGACAGCCACTCCTGGCTGCACGGCAAGAAGTTCGGTCTCTACGGCGACGCCGACTTTGTTATGGGTATGAGCAAGTTCCTGTTGGAGCTGGGCGCCGAGCCGACACAGGTCCTCTGCAACCACGCCAACAAACGTTGGAAGAAGGCGATGGAGAAGTTGCTGGCCGATTCCCCTTACGGTCAGAATAGCGAGGTGCACGTTGGTAAGGATCTGTGGCATTTCCGTTCCCTGATGTTCACCAACAAGCCTGACTTTATGATCGGCAATTCCTACGGCAAGTTTATCCAGCGCGATACCTTGCACAAGGGCAAGGAGTTCGAGGTGCCGCTGATCCGCATCGGCTTCCCGATATTCGACCGTCATCACATGCATCGTGACACCACCCTGGGTTACGAAGGCGCCATGTACATGCTGAAGACTATAGTCAACGCTGTACTCGAGCGTCTCGATGAAGAGACCCGCGGTATGGGTACGACGGACTTCAACTACGACCTGATCCGTTAATCGATAGCCGGTGGCGTGAATCGCGCCACCGGTATCGATTAACGAATTTTGAATTATGAATGCTGAATTTTGAATTGTTAGAGCAACAGGCGAAGCCAACCGGCAATACAAAATTTAAAATTTCAAAATTTAAAATTTCCGAACGAAACGAGGTGTAACCTGTGCCCAATGTAATGATTCGCGTTAAAGACGATGGTGGTCTGCTCTTCTATATCGCCAAGAAGGACCAGGAAGACGAGATTGCTTCCGTCGAGAAGGACACCGAGACCGAATGGGGCGGTGAAGTGGAGCTGACCGACGGTTCGAAATACTACATCGATCCGATCAGCCCGCGCCCGACCTTTCCCACCACCCTGCGTTTCAAACGAGCGTAACAGCATAAATTTTAGGAGATTAGCCATGGCTTTTCAGATTGTTCGTGATGTATGCACTGCCTGTGGCGATTGTGAACCGATCTGCCCGACCCAATCGATTGTGCCTTTCAAGGGCGTGTACAAGATCGAGGCCGAAACTTGCACCGAGTGCGAGGGGGACCACGATGTGCCCCAGTGCCTCGATGTCTGCATGGAGGACGACTGCATCATTCCCGCTTGATGCAGAAATGATTATTAACCCGTCCTGAACTTGATCTATTCAGGTGCCGGGTTAATAAGTGCGAATGGACGCCAATCACCGCGAATCTTCGCCAATGGGTATTCGTGTAAACGGATGACAGTCTGGCGCGGGGCATTGGCGGCCATTCGTGGTGTTTGAGCTTGTTCGCGGCCATTTACACACACAACTTTTTTTAGGAGTGATTTATGAGTGCATCACCCGTCACCAACGAAGTCGCCCTGCGCATCGGCCTGGCGGCACGCGAGCTGCCCGATACCGATCCCGGGCGCTTGCTGCGCGTGCTGGATGATGTGGTCGGACTGCCGCCCACCACCAGCAAGCTCAGCAAGTTGACAGTCAAGGAGTTGAAGTCGGCCTGTGATGGCGAGTTCGCCGACATCGATACGCTCGCCGTCAAGTCGGCGCTTGCCTATCTCAAGGGCGAGAACGAGATCTCCGCTGAAGCGCTGCCCGAGATAGAGGCTTATGCGGAGGGTGATATGCCCAACAGTATCCGCGTAGCCTGCGCCTCCAACAAGGCGGAGATGCTCGACGGTCACTTTGGCTCCTGCCGCCGCTTTCTCATCTACCAGGTCTCGG
>JASFJY010000043.1:0-11311 GCA_050119415.1 Chromatiales bacterium
AAGGGCACCGCGATGAAGATCGCCAGCTGCAGACTCAGCTTGAAGGGGATGAGAAAGGGATCGATCGGCTTGGTTGAGATCATGGTGCCGCCGGCCGGCAGCGCATCGCGCATGGGACCCGAGATGGCGGTATAGAGGTCGTTGGCGAAGGGAAACAGCACCAGGAAGACCGCCAGCACCACCAACACCATGCGCAACACCCGGTCGCGCAGCTCGATCAGATGGGAGACGAGCGGCTGCTCCTGGCCGGTGGTTTCGTTGCTGGCGTTCGACATCGGGCGGTCAGGGGGCTGATGAGGGTTTTTTGTCGGCGGCGCCCTCTTTTTCGAGCGCCTCGCGTCCGGCCTTTACGCCGCTTTCCGCCTCTTGCTTGATCTGTTCCAGATCACTGCGGGTCTCTTCGAGGATTTCGTGTACCGGATTGGCCTCCCGCGCCTGTTTTTCAAGGATCTCCTTGAGTTCCTGGGCCTTGATCTCCTTGTCGATGTCAGCTTTGACGCTGGCGATGAGACGACGCCCGCGACCGAGCCAAAACCCCGCGGTCCTCACCACCTTGGGCAGGCGTTCGGGTCCGATCACTATAAGGGCCACCAGGGCGATGATCCCCAGCTCCCAGAAACCGACGTCAAACATATTGCTAACTCAAAAAAAGGTGGGAGATGCGCCGATCAGCGCTTCTCCTTCTCTTTGGAGGTAACCTCGCCGTCGACGACGGTGCCGGATTCAGACTTTTCGATCTGTTCCTGCTTCTCCTTCTCCTCCGCCTTCTCGCCCTCTTTCATGGCGCCCTTGAAGCCCTTGATGGCGCCGCCCAGGTCGGAGCCGATGTTTTTCAGCCGCTTAGTGCCGAACAATAGCAGCACGATGGCCAGAATAATCAACAGCTGCCAGATACTGATACCGCCTAAACCCATAGTCTTCTCCACCCTCCGGCTGCCGCAGCCGGTATATTTGATGAATAGCCGTCGACCCGTTGGGCCGTTCCGACCGCTTAACGGCGACTTGATCGGTGGATGATAACTCACTTGGGGGCCGACCGGAATGGCGCCCTATTTCAAACAGTTCGGGCCGGGGCCCGAGCGATCGGGTGAAACATTCGGCTGAGTAGGGCAGGGCCCCAACCCACGCCCTATCCCATCGTATAGGGTGGGTCCCGCCCCGCCAATCAGGCTATACGCTCACTCTGCTTGGTGAAAGACTTCAGTTTGCCTAACAAGGAGTTACGTCGACCCTCGTCCCGCTCCTCCCGCTCCCGGCGGATCGCCTCCTGCAACTCGACCTCCCGTTGACGCTTGGCCGCCTCTACCTTTTGGCGAATGGCGGCCTTGTCGTTTTCGGTGATCTCCAGCTCGTAGAGATTCTTGCGCCGACGCAACAGATAGTTACCCAGATTGTCCAGCCAGGTCTCGTCGATCCGCTCCGGCTGCACAACGCTCTTCTCAACCTTGAAGTCGGAGAAGTTGGAGATGATCAAGGTAAGGGCACCCTGCTCCAGATCGGCCTTGAAGATGAAATTGACATCAACCTTGACGGCAAGCTGGAAGTTGAGACCGATGATCTGCTGCTGCGGATTACGGATCGGCCACTCGGCGTAGCGCATCACCTGCGTTTCGAGAAAGGCGCGTGTTTCATCGGCGGTGGATTTGGGTTTGACGGCATATTCCCGCTCCCGCTCATCGGTACAGCTGAAGCGCAGACGGATGGTCTTGGTGTTGTCGGTGCTGTCGGCATTGACCACATAATCGCCCTGCCGCAATCCCTTGACCAGACCGATACCGGGTAGCGTGTAGTCCTGGTATATATCCGGATCGAGTACCTTCAACTGGTCGGTAAGGTCGGAGAGATAGCGGAGTATCTTCAACATCGCCGGCCTGATGCGCTGCCTGTAGTCGGCCTCCATTTGCGCGACCTCCTGATCGATGCCATCGACCGACTGACGCGCCTCAGCTTCCCTTTTCAAATCATCCAGAAGTGACATTTTCCTTTACCAATAGCTGTTCCATGCACTCTGGCAAACATTCTAATTTAGCAGGTTAGCCCGAGCAAGATGTTGACGGCTTTCTCAGGATTGAAAAGCGTAAAGCGACGCAATCTCCTCCGCCCAAAGGGCATCGTCAATGGTCTCGAGCACCATGGGAATATCGTCGAAACGGGCGTCCTGCATGATGTAGCGAAACACCTGCCAACCCAACTGGCCCTGCCCCAGACTGTGGTGGCGGTCGACCCGGGCGCCCAGCTCTGGTTTGCTGTCATTGAGATGCATGCCGCGAAGATAACTGAAACCCACTATGGCTTCGAATTGGCGAAAGGTCTCGTCACAGGCGGCGGCCGTCCTCAGATCGTAGCCCGCGACAAAGGTATGGCAGGTATCGAGGCAGACACCAACCCGAGAGCGATCCTCCACCCATTCAATGATCTGTGCCAGGTGTTCGAAGCGGTACCCCAGGGTACTGCCCTGCCCGGCCGTGTTTTCGATCACCGCGGTGACGCTCTCGGTGCGCTCCAGGGCCCAGTTGATGGAATCCGCGACCCGTCGCAGGCTCTCCTCCTCGCTGATCTTGCGCAGAGTGGCACCGGGATGGAAATTGAGCAGCTCCAGTCCCAACTGCTGGCAGCGCTGCATCTCGTCAAGAAATGCCTGGCGCGACTTCTCCAGTCCCGCCCGCTGCGGATGACCGAGATTGATCAGGTAGCTGTCGTGGGGCAGCACATGGCGAGGCTGGATACCGACCTTTTGCAGGTTCACCTGAAACGCCTCCACAGCCTCGTCGCTCAGCGGCTTGGCATGCCACTGACGTTGATTCTTGGTGAACAGGGCAAAGGCCCGGGCACCGATCTCCTGAGCATTCAAAGGAGCATTTTGCACGCCACCTGAAGCGCTGACGTGGGCACCGATATACTTCATGAACAGTGTTTCCTCGTTGAAATGTGAGTTTAAAAACTTTTGCCAAAGCGAAGCTTTTCAGCGCAGAGCCGGGGCATTTCAGCCGTCACGCGCCGAATCATGAATCGATCAGAGGTTCGTTAAAAATAAAGTACCATTCGGATCAAACCGGGGATGTCATCAGCAGCTTGATCGCCAAGCCGATAAAGATGAGTGCCGCCGCCCGTTGTATCAGCCGCTGCGCCTGCGGTTTTCGACTCAACCAGGGACGGATGGTATCCGCCAACAGGGCCACACCGCCAAACACCAACAGCGTAGCCAGAATGAACAGCCCGCCGAAGCTCAACAGCTGGCCGATCACTGAACCGACCGCCGGATCGATGAACTGGGGTAGGAAGGCGAGAAAAAAGAGCGACACCTTTGGGTTGGTCACATTCATGATAATGCCCCGACGATAGAGCATCCAGGGGTGTGGGGTGGCGGCATTGGCATGCCCCGTCTCGATGGTCGATGCCCGTAGGAAACGCCAGGCAAGATAGAGCAGGTAACCGGCCCCTCCCAGCTTCAGCAAGGTAAAGGCCAGAGCGGATTGTCGCAGCAGGGCTGCCACACCCAACGCCACACCCAGTGTATGCACAATCAATCCGGTGCAGAAGCCCAGGGTCGCCATCAGGCCGGCCCAGCGCCCGAGCAGTACCGACTGGGTCAGTACAAAGAGGTTGTCAGGTCCCGGCACCAGGGCCAGCAGTATAGCCGTGAGAAAGAGGCCGGTTGCGGTCTCAATGCCGATCAATACTCTTTTCCATTTCGATAACCCATCTTATTCAACGGTGGTGCAGTTGACGTGACGCCACTATAGAGTTCGTTCAGCTAAGAGGTCCACTCTTTTGCTGAATTCGCTTCGCTCACAGATACGATTAACCTGACATACTTAGTTGCGGGTTAGTATCTTCCCCCTCCCTTCTACTCGGCCCAAGCGCGATTCTGCTAAGATGCCGCATCTTTGTTACAAGGATTCCACTATGGCAAACACGCCGCTCGACGGGGCCGGCTACCTGATCCGCGGCCTCGGCCTGATTACCAAACCGGGGATTCGGCCCTTTGTTTTGATTCCCCTGACTGTCAACATTCTCATCTTCAGCCTGCTGATCTGGCTAGGCGTCAGCCAATTCGAACTGTTGATGGAGCGTTTCCTGCCCGCCGATGAGAGCTGGCTCTCCTGGCTGCGCTGGCTGCTCTGGCCGCTGTTTGCCATCGCCATCGTGTTGATCGTCTTCTACACCTTCACCGTCATCGCCAACCTGATCGCGGCCCCCTTCAACGGCTTGCTGGCAGAGAGGGTCGAACGCCACTTGGGCGGCGAGTTGCCGCAGCAGCCCGGTGGGGTGAAGCAGCTGATGAAGGACCTACTCCCCTCATTGCTCTCGGAACTGCGCAAGATGGGCTACTTCCTGCTGCGCGCCATCCCCCTGCTGATCCTGTTTTTGATCCCGGTCATCAACCTGGTCGCCCCTTTTCTCTGGATTGCCTTCAGCGCCTGGTTCCTGGCCCTGGAATATAGCGACTTCCCGATGGCCAACCACGGCCTCTCTTTTAAAGCGCAACACCAGCGGTTGAAACAGACACGGCTTACCGCCCTGACCTTCGGCGGCAGCCTGACTCTGATGATGTTGGTGCCGCTGCTCAATTTTCTAGCCATGCCGGCAGCCGTGGCGGGTGCCACCTTGTTCTGGCATGAACGGCTGAAAACGCTTTGAGGCTTAGCCCGGATTAGCGCAGCGTAATCCGACGATTGGCGAATTGATCCCCCTTCTTGTCGGGTTACGCTGCGCTAACCCGACCTACATTCGAGAAAAACCCGTTCATTTCCCAAGTGAAGCAAGAAACCGCCCGATCCGCTCCACCCCCTCGGCGAGCTTTTCCAGATCGGTGGTATAAGCGAACCGCAGATGACTCTCGGGACGATGAAAACCGAAGTCGAGCCCGGGGGTGACTGCCACACCCGCCTGCTCCAGCAGCTGCCTGGCGAGGCGCTGGCTGTCATCGCTCAGCGCTTCACATCCCGCATAGAGGTAGAAGGCACCCTGGGGCGTCACGGGAATGGTGAATCCGAGCTGCCGCAGCGCGGGCAGCAGAAAATCACGCCGCGACTCGAAGGCCTGTCGGCGCTGTTCGAGGATCTCCAGGGTCTCCGGCGAAAAGGCGCTCAGCGCTGCGAACTGGGATAGCGTAGGGGCAGAGAGGAAGATATTCTGCGCCAACCGGTCCAGCGGATCGATGAAGACTTGCGGCGCTACCAGCCAGCCAAGGCGCCAACCAGTCATGCCGAAATATTTGGAAAAGCTATTAATAACGAACAAATCGTCGGCGAAGCGCAGCGCCGTTCCCCCTGCCTCACCGTAGACCAGCCCCTGGTAGATCTCGTCGACGATCAATACGCCGCCGAGTCTACGCACCGTCCGCAGCAACCGCTGCATCTCGTTATCGCTGACAAGGGTTCCGGTCGGATTAGAGGGCGAGGCGATCAGCACCGCCTTTGTATCGGGCCGCCAGGCGGCCTCCACAAGCTCCGCAGTCAGCTGGTAGCCGCTCTCCGGCCCTACCGGAACCGCTACCGGTTTTCCCTCCACCAGCTCCACGAAGTGGCGGTTGCAGGGATAACCGGGATCGGCCAACAGCACCGACTCCCCGGGATTGACCAAGACGCTCATCACCAGCTGTAACGCGCCGGAAGCACCGGGGGTGACTATCACGCGTTCGGCATCGACACGGGTTGCGTAGCGCTCCTGATAGTATTTGCTGATCAGGTCACGCAGCGCGGGCAACCCTCGTGCCGGGGTATAGTGGGTCTCACCGGCGACCAAGGCGCGTTGACCCGCCGCGATCACCGGCGTCGGGGTGTCGAAATCGGGCTCGCCTATCTCCATGTGGATGATGGAACGGCCCTGCGACTCCAGTTTTCTCGCCCGAGCCAACAGGTCCATGACATAGAAGGGGGCGATACGGTCCATGCGCTCCGCGACCCGGTTCATCACTGCACGCTCCCATGGAGTGTACGCAGCAGTTGCAGATTCACGTAATCATACCCGTAGGCATCGCCCATCCGGACCTGGAAGGGCTCATCAGGTTCGCCCATGCGATCAACCACCAGTGAAGCACCGGAAAAGTCATCCTGCGCAGTATAGCCGTTGGTGGTCACCAGAATAGAGGCAATGCCTGCCCCCAAGGCCGATTGCACCCCGTTATGGGAGTCCTCCACCGCCATGCAGGCGTTCGGAGAGAGCCCCATGCGCTGCAGCGCCCACTGGTAAATGTCGGGAGATGGCTTCTTGGCCGGTACGATGTCGCCCGCCGCGATCACTTCGAACCAGTCCGCCGCATCGGGCGCCAGACTGTATCGCAACAAGGCATTGACATTGGCGGGAGTGGTGGTAGTTGCGATCGCCAGCCGTATACCGGCGTCACGGGCCTCCCGCAGTAGCCGTTTGACGCCGCTGCGCATGGGAATCATGCCCTCGGAAAGCATATGGGTATAGTGATCGGTCTTGGCGGCATGTAGCCCGGCAATAAAGGCATCCAGCTCCACCGGGCGCTCGAAGCCGCTGTTGAAATGGTCGAGATAATAGCGGACCCGCTCCTTGCCACCGGTCACCGCCAGCAATTTGCCATAGAGTTCCGCTGACCACTGCCAATCGAGCCCGGCATCGGCAAAGGCCAGATTGAATGCCACCCGATGACCATCCCGCTCGGTATCCGCCAGGGTACCATCCACATCGAAAATCAGTGCTGACAATTCCGCCATTTCGATTCCACAACAGCAAAAGCGGCAAGCTTAACCAATGCCACCTCCCCTTTCATCCCCCCGCGCGACAAAGAATCACCATTAAATTCCCTAAGCTCGATTGAACGACGGATTTCACCCTTAAATAGCGCGGATTTATGAGCCATTATTTAACTTGGGGAAGCAGTAAGCAAAGGCAAACCTGATTTGTTGTTTCGCTCTCCCCTTTCTGGTATAGATATGCGCCTTCACTGATGAGGAATTTTTGAATGGCCCAAGAGAAAGCCAAAGTAAAAGCCAATGTGGATACGCAAGGCGCTGGTGCCTTCGGCATCAAGCCCTATGAAGAAGGCAAAGGCGAAGAGTACATGAATCCAGACCAGGAGGCCCATTTCCGCGCCATCCTGGAAGCTTGGAAGGCCAACCTGATGGAAGAAGTTGACCGCACTGTGCACCACATGCAGGACGAGGCGGCCAACTTCCCCGATCCGAATGATCGCGCCACCCAGGAGTCCGAATTCAGTCTCGAGCTGCGCACCCGCGACCGGGAACGCAAGCTAATCAAGAAGATCGACGCCACCCTGGAGAAGATCGACAACCACGAATATGGCTTCTGCGAGAGCTGCGGTGTGGAGATCGGCATCCGCCGTCTCGAGGCACGACCCACCGCCACCCTCTGCATCGACTGCAAGACCCTGGATGAGATTCGTGAGAAACAGATGGGTTGAATCCGCTCCCCAGCCCTTCACAAAAAACCGGCTTCTGCCGGTTTTTTGCTTTCAGGCATGAGCTACAGCCACACCGTTCCGCCCGACTACCGGGGCCGCTTCGCTCCCTCCCCCACCGGCCCGCTCCACTTCGGCTCCCTGGTCGCCGCCCTAGGCAGCTATCTCGACAGCCGACACCATCGAGGGGTATGGCTGGTACGCATGGAGGATCTGGATCGGCAACGGGAGGTTAAGGGGGCCGCCGACAACATCCTGCGCACCCTAGAGAGGTTTGGCTTCGAATGGGAGGGGGAGGTACTTTACCAGAGCCGGCGTCGGGAGGCCTATGAGGAGGCCCTGGAGTCACTACGCCGAGACGGTTTCGCCTACGCCTGTAACTGCAGCCGCAAGCAAATCGCCGAGACCGCGGCAGCGGGCGCGGAGGGGCCCATCTACCCCGGCACCTGTCGCGCCGGCATTGCCAAGGGGAGACACCCCCGCACCATCCGCCTGTTGACCCGAGACGCGGTCATCGAGCTCGAGGACCGGGTGCAGGGCCGGATCCGGCAGAACCCCGGACGGGAGGTAGGCGACTTCGTCATCCGCCGCGCCGACGGCTACCATGCCTATCAGCTGGCCGTGGTACTTGACGACGCCTGGCAGGGAATCAACCGCGTGGTACGGGGAGCCGACCTGCTCAGCTCCACTCCGCGCCAGTGTTACCTTCAGTCCCTGCTGGAGCTGCCCCGCCCCCATTATGCCCATCTGCCGCTGGCCGCCGACGAGAAGGGGCGCAAGCTGAGCAAACAGTACCGTGACGCGCCGGTGGATCCCCGACATCCCCTGGATGCCCTGCTGCAGGCCTGGGATTTTCTCGGTCAGCCGATGCCGCCGGAGCGGCCGCTCGATCTCGATGATTTCTGGCGCTGGGCCATCGAGCAGTGGCGGATGGAGAGCGTGCCCAACCGGCCGCGCATAGCCGTGGCCGCTAGCCCGCGCTAAATCCTGCCTGCGTCAGAGCCCGCTGACTTCCCGCAGATACTTGAATAACTTCCGGTAGGCGGCCGGCGGCTGCTCCCTGGCCCGCTCCCGTTGAACCGCCTGGATCAGTTGACGCAGATGCTGCCGGTCTGCATTGGGATAGGCCTCGAGGAAGGCGCCGAAATCGTCGCTGCCACCGTCGATCAGACGTTCGCGCCAGCGCTCAAGGGCATGAAACCGGTCGACGCCGGCCTGGTGGGTACCGTCGATCTCATCGACAACCTGTTGGATGGCCGCAAGCTCCTCGTCGCGCAGCAGCTTGCCCAGCCGCCGACAGTGGCGCCGCAGGGCATTGTGCGACTTGATGCGATGCGCCTCCTCCAGCGCCGTGCGCATTATCTCGCTCAAAGGCATACGCGCCAGTTGGGAGGCTGACATCCGCGTCAGTCGCTCACCCAGCTTCTGCAAGTCCAACAGCTCGCGCTTGATCTGGCTCTTGCTCGGTCCGAGGTCCTCGGACGATTCATACTCGTCATCTATGGGATCGATTGGAGGTACTCCACAATCAGCTGTGGCGTCTGCTGGCCACGGAATTCGTTGACATCAAGGCGATAGGCAAGTTTCACCTGCCTCACCTCATCGCTCAAGGGGGACTGGTTGAAGGCGATGCCGTCGATGACTCCACCCCTGGGCATTGATCCCAGACGCAGTTTGAGGTGTGACTCCCCCACCACCCGCTGCTGCAGCAGATGGAACTCACCTTCAAATAACGGTTCCGGAAACTCCTGGCCCCAGGGGCCCGCATCACGCAACAGCAGCGCCAACTCCAGGCAGAGCTCCTCTTGCTGCAGCACACCATCGGTGAGCAGGGTTCCCTGCAACATCGACGGTTCGACGCTCGAAGCCACCTCCGCCTCATAGGCCGCCTTGAAATCGGCGAAACACTCCTGCTCCAGGGTCAGTCCCGCCGCCATGGCATGGCCGCCGAAGCGTTGAACCATCCCAGGATGACGGGTGGCGATACGCTCGAGCAGATCACGCAGATGCAACCCCGGGATCGAACGGGCGGAACCCTTCAACTCACCCTCACCGCCATCGGCAAAGGCGATTACCGGCCGATGATACTGATCCTTGATCCGCGAAGCCAGGATACCGACCACCCCCTGGTGCCACTCCCCATCATAAAGGCAGAGTCCGGCCGGCAGTTCCCCCTCACTCAGCCGATGGAGCCGCTCGAGGGCCTGATCCGCCTGCTGCCGCATCTCCTGTTCAATCACGCGCCGGGAACGGTTGAGCCGATCCAACTCCTGCGCCATACCGGCCGCCGCCTCTGCCGATTCGGTGAGCAGGCATTCGATGCCAAGCCCCATATCCTCCAGCCGACCGGCGGCATTCAGCCGGGGGGCCGCAGCGAAACCGATGTCGGAGGCCACCACCCGCGACAGGGAGCGGTTGGCCACCGCCAGCAGGGCACGGATACCGGGGCGACAGCGACCGGCTCGCATGCGCCGCAATCCCTGGGAGACCAGAATCCGGTTGTTGCGATCCAGCGGCACCAGATCGGCGACAGTGCCAAGGGCCACCAGATCGAGCCAATCGGCAGGGTTGGGTTCGGCCAAACCACGCCGCTCGAACCAGCCTTTGGCCTTGAGAGCCTTGTGCAACACCGCCATCAGGTAGAACAGCACCCCCACTCCGGCCAGATGCTTACTCGGAAAGTCGTCGCCCGGTTGGTTGGGATTGACGATAGCCGCGGCCGCCGGCAGCCGCTCGGCGGGCAGATGGTGATCGGTGACCAGCACTGGAATCCCTAGTTCGAAGGCCCGCGCTACGCCGGCAATGCTGGAGATGCCGTTGTCCACGGTAATAATCAGTCCGGGTTTGCGTTCGGCCGCCAGCTCGACCAGCTCAGGCGTCAGACCGTAACCGAAATCGAAACGGTTCGGCACCAGGTAGTCAACCGCCTCAGCGCCAAAGGCTCGCAGGGCGAGCAGCGCCAGTGCCGTACTGGTGGCGCCGTCTGCATCATAGTCCCCCACAATCAGCAACGATCTGCCTGCCTCGATCATTTCCATAAGCAGGGTGGCCGCCTGTTCGACGCCTTTCAGACGACTCACCGGCAACAGACGGGCCAGGGATAGATCGAGTTCGCTCGCGCTGGTGATACCGCGGGCGCCATAGATCCGTCGCAACACCGGGTGGATAGCGTCGGCATCGCTCCCCATCGGCGAAGAGAGCCGCTGCAAGACCTTCACGGACAAGCTCGCGACCAGGAATCGCCGTGAGCCATGTTCCACAGAGCAACAATTGCACTTCTCCGAACCTTCCTCATCCATACCCCCTGGAAACTTATGGCAGTAGACCCCATCTAAAAAAAGTGCTCAATTATAGCGGCCATACCGTTTTCGGTATGCAGGCTTGAGAGGTTGCCAACACCCATTCCACGGATACCATGAATCAAGAGAGCTCAGGAAATAAAAACCCGCTGACCATCGTCGTGACAGTGTTGTTGCTGCTTATCGCCCTGCCCCTCCAGGCCGGCGTAGTGGCCAGACTCTCGACAACCAGCACCGGTCTCGATCAGCCGGTCCAGCTTACCCTCGAAACCGAGGGTGAGTCGACCGATTCCCCAGACCTTTCGGTGCTCGATGACGACTTCGAAATCCTTGGTCGCGCCACCCAGCAGAGCGTCTCCATCATTAACGGCTCGGTCTCCTCTAAACGCTCGCTGATCCTGACCCTGCTACCGAAACGGCAGGGCACGCTGACCATTCCGTCGATCCCCTTCGGCGATCAGCAGACCGCCCCCCTCACCCTCGAAGTCAAAACACAGCCGAGTGACAAGGGTAGCGCGACACCACAGCAACAGGCCCAGGTTGAGCTAAGCCTGAACAAAGCATCCGCTTTTCCGGAAGAGGAGGTCATCCTCACCCTCAAGCTCTATATACCGCCCAGCGT
>JASFJY010000044.1:0-11271 GCA_050119415.1 Chromatiales bacterium
GGTCGGCAGTTCGAATCTGCCCCTTGCTACCATAAAATCAATAAGTTACGCTAAGCCCGGCTTGCCGGGCTTATTTGTGTAAGCGACATCTAAGCAATAAGTTTTTTCCTAAGCACACTACCGAAGCGAGATCTCTAAGCTTCCTTTCCTTGGTCCCTTTCGGATTTTTAGAGGGTCATTCAAGCCAAGCTCCTACCCGAATATTTCATACGGGAACGTGATGAACGTACCGGATTCGTCGTTCAGATGCGGATTTGCGAATGAGTCCATCCTTCGGTCCCTGAACAGTACTTCCATGTGCTGCGCCTCGATAGACGTAGGTCGCTTACACTTTGTACTTTGCTAATATTCCAGTCAATATCGTTCGGGATTGCTCCAGGCCAGTCGCAGGAGCGTACTGCGACGCATGGTCGCCAGCCGGTCGGAAAACTCCCTGATATTGGTCTCCAGCAGATCGACAATAGCCAGTTTGGCGCAGCGCTCAGACATCAGCCGGTCACGTTGAGTGCTGAGCAACCGCAGCTCCCGCTGCTGCTTGACCAGACCGAGATCGACCACGCCGGGTTTGGCGGCGCGGATTGCGCACTGAAGCAATGCACGGCGGGATAGGATCTGCGTTTGCAGATCGTTCAGGGTTTGATCCGCATTGGCAAGCTGCTCCTTCTGGCGGTCCCACAGGGCATACAGGTTATTGACACCCTCTTCGATCCAGCCGTTGATTTCGTTCAGATGCTCGTCTCGCAACTGCTGCATGACATGGATGGAGTCGGGCATTCTGGACAGGTGTTTATAGACTTCCAGCCAGCTCTCCTCGCGAGCATTGAAGAGCCTGTCCATGTAGTGCAGCAGAATGCTGATGGAGTGACTGTAGTCATAGTCCTGGAAGTTCTGGCTGACCGTTTCCAGAATATCGGCGAAGTTGGCGGCGGTGCTTGCAAAGGCGTTGTCGTCTTCCACCCGCAATCCTTTGGCGTAGATGGCGGTGAGTCGGTTGAGCATATGCAGATACCCGTCCTCGCGAAACTGGCCCTTGCCGGAGCGTAACAACAGCGCAAGTTCCAGTAGCATTTCCTGCAGCAGAGCGATATCGACGCGCTCAGTTTGGTCTGTCAATGCAAATTCGAGATAGTCGAAATACTGCTGGATGATAGGGTAGAGCTCTTCTTGGGCCATGAACGGTAAATGATCGACACCCTGCAATCGGAAGGTTGCGGTCCCATTGATGGGGCGCGGCGTCTCATTTTCGAAATTGGGCGAGTTCATGGCTTGGTTATTTGCAGCTTGGGAGCAAAAAAGTAAAAAAACTATATTAACATTTGATAATACAATAAAAAGCTGTTATACCCTCGAGGGGCTTTTAGGTAACCGGATTCCTAATCTCTATCGGCTGTTAGGCGATGATCTTGAACAAAACCGCCCATATCGCTTCAGTAACTATTGAATAAAACCTGTAAGTTTTTTTTTGTGCTTTTCATTACAATAAGGTCCCAGCTCCGGGCACCAAGGTGTGAAACCGGTAGAAAAATAGAGAAAAACAAGGAGTACATTGACATGCGTTTCCTATCCGCGAGAGAGTTTCTGGGTTTGACGGCTCTCCTTTTTTCGCCGCTGACAGCGATTGCCGGAGAGGGCGAGATGAGCGGGGCCGACACGGCCTGGATCATGACCTCGACGGCGTTGGTACTGTTCATGACCCTGCCTGGCCTGGCCATGTTCTACGGCGGCCTGGTACGGACCAAAAACGTGCTATCGGTATTGATGCAGTGCTTTGCCATTGCCGGCATGGTCTCGATCCTGTGGCTGGTGGCCGGATACAGCCTGGCCTTCGGTGAGGGCAATGCCTGGATCGGTGATTTCAGCCATATACTGATGGGCGGTATCGGCAGGGAAACGCTCTCGGGCACTATCCCTGAATCCCTCTTCATGCTGTTTCAGATGACCTTCGCCATCATCACGCCGGCCCTGGTCGTTGGCGGTTTCGCCGAACGCATGCGCTTCTCCGCCATGCTGCTGTTTAGCGCCCTGTGGCTGTTCGTGGTCTATATACCGGTGACCCATTGGGTCTGGGGTGGCGGCTGGTTGGGCGCCATGGGGCTGTATGACTTCGCCGGCGGCACGGTGGTGCATATCACCGCCGGTGTGGCGGCCCTGGTGGCGGCCCTGGTGATGGGGCCCCGACACGGCTTCGGCACTGCCTCCCTGATGCCGCACAACATGACCATGACCATCGCTGGCGCGGGTATGCTCTGGGTCGGTTGGTTCGGTTTCAATGGCGGCAGCGCGCTGGCCTCGGACGGTAATGCCGCCATGGCGATGCTGGTGACCCATATATCGGCGGCGACCGGCGCCATGACCTGGATGGTGCGTGAGTGGATCAAATTCGGTAAACCCAGCGCCCTGGGTGCGGTGACCGGCATGGTTGCCGGTCTTGGCACCATCACGCCGGCCTCCGGCTTCGTCGGCCCCGCCGGCGCCCTGGTGATCGGCCTGCTGGCTGGCGCCATCTGTTTCACCGCCACCAACTACCTGAAACAGGTGCTTAAGATCGACGACTCCCTCGATGTCTTTCCAGTGCACGGTGTCGGCGGCATGCTCGGTACACTGCTGGCAGGTATCTTCTGTTCGACCTCTTTGGGGGTCTTTTCCGGCTATGGCTTTGCCGACGGCATCTCGAGCATCGGCGGTCAGCTCCTGGTGCAGTTTATCGGTGTCATCACAACCGTCGCTTTCACCGCCATGGCCAGTTTTCTCCTGTTGAAGCTGGTGGACAAGCTCATCGGATTGCGTGTCAGCAAGGATCAGGAGATCGAAGGCTTGGATATCGTGCTCCACGAGGAGCGCGGCTACAACGAAGTGGGTTGAGGCTGGCCTGAATGTTTCACCCGGGGACGCGATGATCGCGCCGGGATCGCTGTTCAGATGCGGATTTGCGATTGCATTAATCGCTTGCTAGCTTGAGCGAATACCGCAGCTGAACGGCGAGACCGGGTTAAATATTCGGGCTTGGGGCAGCAGGCAGGGGGGCACCGACCGTCTCCCGCCGTATCAGCGTCGGCGATAGCTGGCCACCGCGCTATCGGTTTCATAGATGGAAACCTCGACTACAGGAAAGCCGCCCGCGGTCACTTGGTCGAAGATCAGTTTGGCGATGTTCTCCGCCGTCGGATTGACCTGCATGACATAGACCCGTTCCCCGGCAGTCTGTAGGCCGGGCAGCACCGGATCGGCCTCGTGCAGCAGCATATTGTGGTCGAGGGTCCGTTCGATCCACTGCTTGATGAAATCCCCGATATCTTTGAAGTCGCATACCATCCCCAGTTCATTCAGTTCCTCAGACTCGAGACGGACAACCGCCGTGGCGTTGTGACCGTGCAGGTGACGGCACTTGCCCTGGTGATTGAGAAGACGGTGTCCGTAGCAGAAATGGACTTCTTTGGTGATGCTGTACATGGTGTGATGTGGGGCTGGTTTCGGCAGGCTGTGAGTATAAGGTCTAGGGCCCGTTAACACTAATCCAATAGGCCCTGTCGTCGCGGAGAAAGCGCAGCATCCGGTTGCGCAGTGTCGGGGCGAGGTATAAAGGATAGGCCGATGCAGTCGATAGGCTCTTTGTAGAAGTGATAAAACGGGCATTTCCATGGCTGAAGAGAGTGATTTGATTGAGACGGCACGTGAGGCGATCTCGCAGCTGAAGCGGCTGACGCATGATTTCCCCCAGCTCTCCACCCGCCACGTAAGGCAGGCCATTGAGACCTGGGATGAGGATATGTTCAAGAAAGGCGAGATCACCTGGCTCGAAAAGCAGCAAAAGCGCATGGAACGCGACGCCATGGAGAAGCGTGCCGCCGAACTCATCGAGGACCACCTGCCGGACGATGTGCTCGATATGATGATGAAGGAGTTCGACCGGGAGATCGATTATCACGGACTGATGGATCTCTGCGGACGTGACAGGTATATCGCCGCCCTGCGCCGCGAAGCGCTCGAGCTGAAAGCCAACTGTGTCTCTCCCGAACAGACAGCCGAACTCTGGAACAGCGCCGCCAAACCTGCCGTTGGCGGAGAACGCTGGAGCGCCGACGCTGTCTCCGTACTGATGGGCTGATCAATCCCTGAGTAGATAACTGGCTGTCACCAAGTGGGTTTCACCAATGGCGTAGCGCCCTTCGAAACGCCATGAGGGGAATCCGATCTCGTTTTTCTGCGTCGGCCTGAAACGGTAACGCTGCCGTTGCAAATCAAACTCCAAAGCCACTGTCTGAAAGCCGAAATAGCGCTGAACCAGCGGGTAGTAGCATTTGTACAGGCTCTCTTTGGCGCTGAAAATCAGGCGTTGCGGATGCATGCCGGAATTGTTGGCGACAAAGGCCGCTTCCGCTTCTGTGTGGATATAGCGATCGACCCCGTGCGGCAAGGGCTCCAGCGGTTCCACGTCGATCCCCAGGCCCACAATGTCATCACTCTTGGCGCAGACCGCAACGCAGAGGTCGTGGCAGTGGGCGATACTGCCCACATGGCCGGCCGGCCAGAGCGGCTCCCGGCGCTCGCCGCGCAGCAGGGGAAGGTCCGGTGCATTGAGACGGGCGAGCGCGGCATGGGCGGCATGCCGTCCGGCGCGGAACTCCCGCCGGCGTTTTTCGATGGCCCCCTCGATGAGCGCCTCCTCCTCGTCACGCAGAGGGGTCTGCCACATCGATTTCTCGGCAATGATCAGCGCGACGTTGTTAGGAAAGAGTCTGTTCAAGTCCATGAGAATCACGTTTTGTGCAGTGATGTCATTTTAACATCGGATGTACGTAAATATTCACTTGACCGAAAACGCTGCAAGCGGCATGCTGAAGTCATGAACGCAATCTTCAACAACCTGACCCACGCCATGTGCCGCCGAGTACCGGCATGGAAGCTTAGGCGCCTGTCTGCGTCCGGGGGTTTGATGAAGCACTGATCGTTCACTGAATTAGAAGACCCATAAAGGCCGCAGATGGCAACATCTGCGGCCTTTTTGTTTTTTTACACCGCAAAAGGGGAGAAATACCATGTCGATACCCGCCGCCTATATCGGGGTCGTGCTGATCTGGGCAACCACGCCGCTGGCCATCAAGTGGAGCGGCGAGGGTGTGGGATTTCTGTTCGGCGTCACCGGCCGTATGGTGATCGGCCTGATGCTGGCCTTGCTGGTCTTACGACTGATGGGCTTGCGCCTGCAGTGGCACCGCCGTGCCCGACTCACCTACCTGACAGCCGGCCTGGGTATCTTCCTGGCCATGACCAGCGCCTACTGGTCGGCCCAGTTCATTCCCTCGGGTTGGCTCTCGGTGGTGTTCGGAGTGTCGCCCATCGTGACCGGGCTGATGGCCAGACTGTGGTTGGCAGAAGAGGGTTTGACGCCGCCGCGGCTGCTGGCGTTGCTGATGGCCTTGGCAGGCCTGGGCCTGATTTTCGACGTGGGGCTGCAGGCGGGAGAAGCGGCGCTCTACGGACTTGTTGGACTGCTCTTCTCGGTGGTTTGCCACTCGGCCAGTGCCGTCTGGATCAAGCGACTGGATGCCCGGCTGCATGGACTGAGCGTGACCGTCGGCGGTTTGATGGTGGCGGCCCCCTTGTTTCTGCTGAGCTGGTTTGTGCAGGGTGACGCCTGGCCTGGCGTGATCGACGGCCGTGTGTTGCTGTCGATCTTCTATCTGGGGGTGGTCGGTTCGGTGGTGGGATTCACACTCTACTTCTACGTGCTGCGGCATGTGGAGACCACACGGGTGGCGCTGATCACCCTGATGACGCCGGTGCTTGCCCTGCTGGTGGGGCAGTGGCTGAACGGGGAGGTGATCGACGGCCGGATTTGGGCGGGCACCGTCCTGATCATGCTGGGGCTGGCCGGCTTCGAACTGGGCAGCCGTCTCTGGCCTCAGTTGCGCTCGAGCAGGGCCAGGGAGAGCGATGGCCAGTAGGTGATCAGCAGCACCGCGCCCAGCAGCAACAGGAACCAGGGCAGGGTGGCGCGGTAGATCTCGGTCACCGGTCGGTCGAAGCGGTAGCTGGCGATGAAGAGGTTTATGCCCACCGGGGGCGTGAAGTAACCGATCTGCATGTTGGCCAGGAAGATGATGCCGAGATGGACCGGATGGATGCCGTATTGGATGGCCACCGGCAGCAACAGCGGCACCATCAGCATCAGGGCCGAGAAGATGTCGAGCATGGTGCCGAGGATCAGCAGGAAGATATTGAGCAGTATAAGGAAGGTCAGCGGATTGGAGACCCACTCGTGTAGCCAGGTGAAGAGCCGTGATGGCACTTCCTGGTCGATCAGGTAGTTGGTGGAGGCCAGGGAGAGGCCGAGAATGATGAGGATGCCGCCCACCAGCAGCATCGCCTCGCGCATCACCGACGGTAGCCGCCGCAGGCTGATCTCCCGGTGGATCAGCACCTCCACGATGAGCACGTAGAGAGCGGTGACGGCGGCCGCCTCGGAGATGGCGAAGTAGCCGCTGTAGACGCCGCCGAGCACGATCAGCGGCAGCGGTAGTTCCCAGGCCGCCTCCTTGAGCGCGGTCCAGGCCTCGCTGCGGCAGAAGCTGGCCAGAGCCACGTGGCGGCTCGACCAGTAGCTCCAGCCGATCAGAATGGTCAGCATCAACAGTCCGGGCAGGATGCCGGCAAGAAACATCTTTTCCACGCTGATGGGGCCGCCGATGCCTAGCTGCTGCGCCACCACGGCGTAGAGGATCAGGGGCAGGGCGGGAGCGAAGAGCAGGCCCAGGCTGCCCGAGGTGGTGACCAGGCCGAGGCTGAAATTGTCGCGATAACCCGCTTCCTTGAGCGCTGGGTAGAGCAGGGCGCCGAGGGCCACGATAGTGACGCCGGAGGCGCCGGTGAAGGCGGTGAATAGCGCGCAGGCCACCAGGGAGACGAAGGCGAGTCCGCCTGGCATCCAGCCGAGCAGGGCCTGGGTCAGCCGTACCAACCGGTGGGGGGCATTGCTCTCGCTCAACAGGTAGCCGGCGAAAGTGAACAGGGGAATTGCCAACAGCACCGGCATCTCGGCCAGGCGAAAGAACTCGATGGCGACCACTGAGAGATCGATCTCTGATTGATAGAAACCCCACAGGGCACCGGCCCCGATGATGGCGAACAGGGGGGCGCCGAAGAGAGCGAGCAGGATCAGGCCGACAGCGATCAGCATGGAGTGACTCCGCTTTTGAGGCGCAAGGGGGCGCTGAAGAGAAAACGCAGGGCCATGATGCCAAAGCCGAGGGGGATGATCGATTCACCGAGCCAGGTGGGCAGACTGCCGAAGAGTTGTGTGCCGTCCTGCCATTCGAAATAGACCAGGCGTCCACCGTGCCAGGCGATGAGACCGCAGATCAGGCTGCTGAAGAGGTCGTTGAACGCATGCACCCAGGCCTTGACGCGCACGCCGAGGAAGCTGGATAGGATGTCGATGCGGATATGCCGGTCATCCCGTGTGGCCGCAATGGCGCCGAGCAGGGCCAGCCAGAGCACCATCATGCGCAGGGCCGGATCGGCCCAGAAGAGACCGCTGTCGAAGAGATTGCGCATCAGAATCTGCCAGGTGGCGAGTAGGATCATGGCGCTGAGTATCAGCACCAGTAGGCCTTCCTCCAGGCGTATCAACAGGTTTCTGAGGTTTTTTAACAGCGACAGCATCGGGGACGGATTATAGGGCTTTTTAGCGTTAGCCGTGTAAAAAGATCAACGGATATGCACCGCCAGCCAGAGGCAGTGGGGGCGATGGCTGGTGGTCAGGACCCGATGCGGGGTGTTGGCGGGAATCAGCATCTGATCCCCGCGGTAGAGCTGATGTACCTGTTCGTCCATCTCCAGCCGTGCGCAGCCCTGCAGGATACAGATCCATTCGTCGTGGGGCTGGGCGCTTATCTCCGTTATCGTCTCCGGCGGGCTGAGGATGCGCTCGATGGTGACGTTCTTGTGCTCGAGCATGCTGTTGACCTGTTCCTGTTGCCCTTCGGCCTGATCGGGTTTAAACAAATTGGTAGGGGACATGGAGGCTCTTCCTGTCTGAAACTCATGGGTGACGTGATGCAGAGTGTGACAGAAACCGGCTTGAGGCGCAGCGTCGGCGTGACCGCGCTCTTTCTTTATGGTCTCGGCAACACCCTCGGCGCCGGCATCTTCGTATTGGTGGGGAAGATCGCCGGGGTGGCCGGCATGCAGGCACCGCTTGCCTTTCTGCTGGCGGCGCTGCTGGTCGCCTTTACCGCCTTTAGCTATAGCGAACTGGCCAGCCGTTACCCGCTCAGCGCCGGCGAGGCGCTCTACATGCATCGCGCCTTTGGTGTACCGCAACTCTCTGCCCTGCTCGGTCTGTTGATCGTCGCCATGGGTGTGGTCTCCTCGGCGGGGATCATCCGGGGCGCGGTGGGCTATCTGGCCACCTTTGTGCAACTGCCCGACTGGCTGGTGCTGGTGTGGATACCCCTGTTTCTGGGTGGCATCGCCCTTTGGGGTATCCAGGGTTCGGTGCGGGTGGCGGCGTTCTTGACGCTGTTGGAGGTGTTGGCCCTGGCGATCGTCATCTGGGTCGGCCGCGATGCTCTGCTGAAGCCGGACATCGACTGGACGGCGCTGATGCCCCCCGCCCGTGGAGCGGCCTGGGGTGGCATCCTGCTGGGGGCCCTGTTGGCCTTCTACGCCTTTATCGGCTTCGAGGATATGGTGAATATCGCCGAAGAGGTGGTCCAGCCCCAGCGCACCCTGCCCCTGGCCATCATTCTGACCCTGGTGGCCACCCTCATACTCTATGTGTTGGTGGCGTTGACCGCTGTGCTCAATCTGCCGCCGGCGCAACTGGCCGCGAGTGATGCACCGCTGGCCCTGGTCTATCAAAGCGTCACCGGACGCGAGCCCTGGCTGATCAGCCTGATTTCTCTGGTGGCGGTGGTGAACGGGGCGCTGGTGCAGATGATCATGGCATCGCGCATGCTCTTCGGTCTGGCCAAGCTGGGTTGGCTCTGGCGCGGCTTGTCGCATATCCATCCACGGCGCCACACACCGGATCTTGCCAGTGTGATCGTGACCCTGCTGGTCATGGGTTTCGCCCTTTGGCAGCCCTTGGAGGTATTGGCGAAGTTGACCAGTTTCATCGTTCTGCTGGTCTTCTCTCTGATGAATATGGCACTGCTGCGCATCCACCGGGAACAGGTACCGCCGCCGGGTGTAAAGCCGCTGCCTGACTGGTTGCCGCGGTTCGGCGCAGTGGTCTCGATGGGATTCCTCATCTATAGCCTGTGGCAATTCCTCTGGCCGGCCTGAGACATGCGCATTATGGCTGGGCGCTGGCGCTGCGGGTTGCCTGGATCAGCTGTTGCAAATGATCGAGCATGGCGGCATCGAAGAATCCCTGGGTAGAGAGGGATTTCAGCATAGTGTTGGCGTGTTTCTCCCACTCCTGCTGCTGTTCCAGGCTGGGCTCCACAAACTCGATACCCTGACGCTTCAACGCCTCCAGGGCCTGCAGGTTGTCTTGCCGGTTCTGCGCATCGAGCGCAGAGAAGGTCTCCCGCAACACCTGGATGAGCAGTGCCCGGTCGGCCTCGTCGAGGCGCGCCAGGGCCTTCTCCTTGATCACCAGTGTGGCATAGAGGTAGGCAACGGGTACCTGGGTGAGGTACTTCACCCGAGTGTGCCACTGCAGAGCGATGGCGCCGATGGGGGAGCTGGCGATGGTGTCGATGAGGCCGGTCTGCAGGCCGGTCATCACATCGGTGATGGGCAGTGGGATGGGCGAAATGCCCAGGGCCTCGAACATGCGGGCGTTGACCTCGTCCCCCTCCGGGATCCAGATCTTCAGTCCGCGCATGTCGCCGGTGGTCTTCACCGGGGTGTTGGAGAGCAGGTAGGCGAAACCGCCTTCGCTGAGGCCGAAGCTGACGAAGCCCGTCTTCTGCAGGCCCTCGATGATCTCCTTGTCCATCACCTGCCGCACTGCATCCACCTCCCGCAGGTTGCGGAACTGGAAGGGCAGGTTATAGACCTGGGCGCTGGGATAGACCACGCTGAGGCCACCGCCCGTGATGGCGCCGCCGTGCAGCTGGCCGACGCGGATCTTGCGCAGTACGCTGTTGTCGTTGCCCATCACCCCGCCGGGGTAGAAGCGCAGCTTGACCCGTCCCTCTGTCCCCTGCTCGATCTGGTTGGCGGCGGCGCGCATCTGCTTCATCCAGCTGGTGCCGTCGGGGGCGATGGTGGCGATCTTCAGGGTGGTGGCGGCCTGCAGGGGCAGGGAAATCAGCGTCAGTAATACCAGTGCGGTTAAACGGAAAGGCATATCGGTTCCTTAAAAATAATCATCCTGCAACAGCTTGTCGGCCTGTTGCTGAGCCATGATATTGCTCAGGGTGAGACCTTCGGCCACCGGATCGGCCTGCAGCACCTCGTTGAGCAGTCGATCGTGCAGCGTCTGGTCGAAGACCAGCCGGGCGTAGTGACGCGCATATTCTACTTTCGCCATCAGGTCGCGACCATGGGAAAAGGCAATGGCCGCTTCGAAGTGTTGGCGCCCCACCTCCGGCCGGCCGCCCAGGGCCGGCGGCACCTGGCTGCCGATGACACCCAGATAGAGTTGGGCCCGACCCTGGTCATAGGCGGGATCCCGCGCCACCACCCACTGCAGCATGGCCTCAGCCTTGGGCAGGTCGGCCACCGCGCTCCAGGCTTCGGCGTGGGCCTGGATCCAGCCGGCCCAGCTGGTGGCGTAAAGATAGATCCCCTCGATCTCATCTTTGTCGGTCTCCGCCAGCGCCAGCGAGAAGGCCTCGAAAGGCTGACCCATGGCTCGGCAGAGTTCGGGGGTCTCGGGGCAGAGTCCCCGGCGTGCATAGGCCAGCGCCTTATCGGTCAGTCGCTGTTGCCGTTGAGGATTGCTGACCAGTCCGCCGGCGTAGGCGCCGTAGAGCCGGGCGCCGGCGTAGAGCAGGCCCCGGTCATCGGGATCCTGCGCAATCAAGGAGTCGAGCAGCAGCAGATAGGCGGGCGCGCCGCTGCGCACGATCTCGGGATCGGTCTGGTTCAGCATGGCCTGTGAAAGGTTGTTGGCCAGCCGGTTGGTGGCCAGAGAGGCGCAGCCGGACAGATAAGCGCCCAGCAGCAAGATCAGCATACGAACAGAGAAAGACATGGAGGGACAAATGGCCTCGGTTACAGCAATGTTGGGTATCGGATCGCTCCAATCAGCGATGTCTTCGGCCGACTTGTTCCATATGGTGCAGCCAGCTGTTGAGCATTATACCCACTGAA
>JASFJY010000045.1:0-11139 GCA_050119415.1 Chromatiales bacterium
CAGTCTGTCTTTGACGTGAAAAAGGGGCGCCTCGTGAGCGTTTTTCGTTGTCGGCGTTGCGGCAAGTCGCGCACAACCGGCGAATGAAGCGCAGGTAATAGCCTGCCCTTGATGATTGTGCAAATATCACAAGTTAGCTTCACAGATCTTAAGCGACCGGGTGAAACAATCGGGCTAGATTCGCAGGCGCTCCACCACCTCGCCGCCAAGCAGATGTTTTTCGAGGATCTCGTCCATGTCCTCCTTATCCACATAGGTGTACCAGACGTCATCGGGATAGACCACCACCACCGGTCCCAGTGAGCAGCGGTCAAGGCATCCCGCCGTGTTGACCCGGATACCGCCCGGCCCCGCCAAATCCACCTCCTTGACCCTTTTTTTCAAGTAGTCGCGCATTTGCTTGGCGCCATGGCGGGCACAACAGGGGCGTTCGTCGTCCCGTTCGTTGATGCAGAAGAAAAGGTGGTATTTGTAGTACGACATGAAATCACTTTCCACCGTGATAGCCAAACCGTTAACCGCTATTATAGGGCCTGATTCAACCACGCCATCCGGTCCATTGTAACTTGACCCCCGAACAACTCCTCAAAGAAACGGATCGCTGCGTCAAATGCGGTCTCTGTCTGCCCCATTGCCCCACCTACCTGACCTGGCAGAGCGAGGCCGACTCCCCGCGTGGCCGTATCAGCCTGATTCAGGCCCTGGCTACCGGCGAACTGCAAAGGAGCCCCGGCCTTGAGAGCCACCTCGACCGTTGTCTCGGTTGCCTGGCCTGCGAGGCGGCCTGCCCCTCCGGCGTGCACTATGGCGAGCTGATCGACGGCGGTCGCGTCTTGCTGAATCGACAAAATCCGGCGCGGCAGCGTTGGCGAAGGCTCTATGACCTGTTGAGCGACCGCCGGCGCCTTGAGCGTTGGCGCTCTCTTTACCGCCTATTGCGACGCTTGCGGTTGACCGGTTTGACAGCCCTGGTTCCTGTGGCGCGCTGGCGCCGCATGCTGCAATTGGGGGATCAACTGACTGATGAGACGGGTCCGTTAACCGGCCTTTACCCCGCCGGGCGGCCCACAGGAAAGCTGGTGCAGCTCTTCATCGGCTGTGTCAGCAGCCAGACGGACCGGTTGCTGATCCAGCAGGCGATCGCCCTGCTGTCAGGTCTCGGCTTTGCGGTAGAGATCCCTGAAAACCAGGTCTGCTGCGGCGCCATACACCGACACAACGGCTTCCCCGAGCAGGCCGAGGCACTCTGCAGTGCCAATCGGGAATTGATGTCACGCAGCCGGGCCGAAACGCTGATAACGCTCGCCAGCGCCTGCCACTTAGAACTCTCGAAGCATCTCGACACTCCTCTGCCGGTCACCGGCCTGGTCGACTTCCTGCTCGCCCTGCCAACCGAGTCACTAGCGCCCCTGAAACCGCTGCCGCACCGGGTGGCCCTGCATACCCCCTGTTCCGGCCGGGGTGATCAAAGCCGCCGATTGCTCCAGCGCATCCCCGACATCGAACTCATAGAACTGCCTGAAAACCATATCTGCTGCGGCGCTGCGGGATCCTACCTGCTGACCCAGCCGGATGCTTCAGTACGTCTGGGCAAAACCAAGATCGAACATCTTCACGCAAGCGGTGCAGCGATACTCGTTACCGGCAATACCGGTTGCGCCCTGCAATTCCGTCAGCTGATCGAAGAGCAGGGGCTGGCGATCGAGGTACTGCATCCGATCCAACTGTTTGCCAGACAATTCTTAACCCGGTGACCAAAGATGTGGGCGCGCCGGGTTAATAGAAGCTTGAAGCCGCCCCCAGCCGGCGTTATGGTTTCTACATGAGCCAGAGAGACATGAGCCCCACCGATCGCCTCCTCATCGGTTTCGACCAAGCCCTGCGCACCCTTTTCGGGCGCCCGCAGGTCACCGAGCGCAACGACCCCGCCGATGCCTTTGCAGAGGCCGAACTGAGCGACCGGGAACGGGATGTGACCGGCCGCCTGATGCGCATCAACCACACCGGCGAGGTCTGCGCCCAGGCGCTCTATCAGGGTCAGGCCCTGACCGCCAAGTTGCCCGAGGTGCGTCAAAGCATGGAGCGGGCCGCCCAGGAGGAGAACGACCACCTGGCATGGTGCGACTCACGCCTCAAGGCGCTCGACAACCGTAAGAGCCTGCTCAATCCCTTCTGGTATGCCGGCTCCTTCATGATCGGCGCGGCCGCCGGGTTGGCAGGCGACAAGTGGAGCCTGGGATTCGTCGCCGAGACCGAGCATCAGGTGGAGGATCATTTGGAAAACCACCTCAAGCGCCTCCCTCCACAGGACCAGAAGAGCCGGGCGGTGCTTGAACAGATGAAAGAGGATGAGATTCACCACGCCACAGTGGCGCTGGAAGCGGGCGGGACGGAGCTGCCGGGGCCGATCAAGCTGGCCATGAAGCTCACATCGAAACTGATGACAAAGTCGGTCTACTATCTCTAGCCCGCATTGGGATTGTGCGGCACCTGTTCGATCTCAACCACCTGGTCCCGATCCGTGGCAATGACCTGAACCGCCAGGGTCATACTGAAGCCGATCAACACCAGGATCAGCAGAACCTTGAAAAAATCGGGCGTACGATGGGAGTAGCTTCTATTCATTGCCTACTAATCCAATCAATTAGTTGAAATCAACTATTAATCCTGATCATCAATTTAGACTTGAACCCGTTCACGTTGCTGAACAATTTCTATCCAATCAGGGGGCGGATTGTGAATCAGGCGCGGTTTCCGAGGCCCCCAGTTCACTGAGCAGCGTCGCTACCTTTTCATGCTTGCCCCGCTTGGCCAGCGCCAGAGCGGTGACGCCCGACTGATCCGCCTTGTTGAGATCGGCTCCCCGCTGCGCCAGCAACCGCACCACCTCCAAATGACCGTAAGCCGCGGCATCCATCAAGGGCGTGTTACCGCGGGGTCCGGTGGCGTCGGGATTCGCGCCGGCAGAGAGGAGAGTCCTGACAGTCCGGGTATTGCCGTTGAACGCCGCCATATGAAGCAAGGAGCGTCCCGCCTGATTGGTACTGTTGACGTCGCCGCCCTGGGCTAACAAGTCCTCGACCCGCCGCACCTCACCAAGCGTGACGGCCGCTGCCAGAGCCCGAGTCGTCTGCGCATGATCCGCAGCACAAACCGCCCCCAGCGAAAGCATCAATACCATTGCGTTTATCAGTGATCTCATCTCAGGCCCCGGTCCTTTTCATTGCCCCTGAAGCCGTTATCGGCAGACACCTTTAATTCTTGAAATTTCAAACATATTGCACTCAGCCCGACGGCTCAGTAATCTTCACTAATAGAACCTCTAATTAATGCTGGTTCGAGCGCGCGGCGCGAGCTGAAAGAGTCCGGAACAAGGCGAAAAAACACACGTCATGGCCCGCTATTCTGGAGCTTTTCAATGCAGAACAGGGCGTCTCAGCCGACATGGCGCTGATTTATGAATTGATCATGAGGTTCTTAAGGCTACAAATGACCCAAGACAGACCATCCATGGAATCAGATAGACTCAATCACATCGCAGTTCAGGTTGAGACCGACTACATGGAGTCGCAATCACAACCGGACGAGCATCGCTTTGTCTTCTCCTATACGGTTACCATACGCAATGAGGGCTCAATCTCTGCCCGCCTGATGAATCGTCACTGGATCATCACAGATGCCAACGGTAAGGTGCAGGAGGTGCGCGGCGAGGGGGTGGTCGGTGAACAACCCCAGCTGAAACCGGGCGAAAGCTTCCGCTACACCAGTGGTACGGTCTTGGACACGCCGGTCGGCAGCATGCAAGGCAGTTATGACATGATCGACAGCCTGGGCAACCATTTTGACGCTATGATACCGCCCTTTTCGCTGGCACGCCCGGGCAGCCTTCACTGAGCGATGTCCCAGGGTCAGCGGATGACGACTTAACCCGGGAGGACTCTATGCCTCAGGCCCAGCGCCCCGCAGAACCGCTCTGGCTCGCCGCAGGCCTGCTGCTCACGCTCATTCTCAGCGGAGCCATCCTGTCGCAGCTGTTGCTGTCTCGCCTGCACGACCGGCAGCTGGCACCCTTGGGAGCTCTGTGATGGCCATCTATGCCATCGGTGACGTACAGGGCTGTTACGACGAGTTGATGGCGCTGCTGAAAATGATCGACTTCAACGCCGACAGCGACCGCCTCTGGTTCGCTGGCGACCTGATCAACCGCGGCCCCAAGTCACTGCAGGTGCTGCGCTTCGTCAAATCCCTCGGTGACCGCGCGGTAGTGGTACTGGGTAATCACGACCTGCATCTGCTGGCCGTCTCGCAGGGCAACCGCAGCCACTATAAGCACGGCACCATGGATGAAGTGATGACTGCCCCCGACCGCAACGAGCTGATCGAATGGCTACGACACCGACCGGTGATGTACCACCATGAGAAGCGCGGCTACAGTCTGATCCATGCCGGTCTGCCACCGCAGTGGGATCTTGCCACCGCACGGGCCTGCGCACAGGAGTTGGAAGCCTGTCTCCGCGGACCCGGCTTGCACGAGTTCTGTCATCAGATGTACGGCAACCAACCCGACCTGTGGCGCGACGACCTGGACGGCATCGAGCGTCTGCGCTTCATTACCAACGCCTTCACCCGCCTGCGATTCTGCACCCCCGACGGTCGGCTGTCGATGCACGACAAGGGGGCGCCCGGCTCCCAAACCAACGCTGCCCTTCCCTGGTATCGGATACCGGGTCGCGCCACCCGCAACGACCGTATCCTGTTCGGCCACTGGTCGACCCTGGGCTACCGGCAGGTCGACAACGTCTGGTGCCTCGACAGCGGCTGCCTCTGGGGCGGTAAGCTCACCGCCCTGCGGCTGCGCAAAACCCGCAAACCAGTGCCTCTGCAGTTCGACTGCCCCGGAGCGTTGAAACCGGGTAAAAAATAGCGGAAAGATGCCACATTAATTTGCAAAATCACTCAGCAAAGGGGAGCGAAAAAGTGCGCGCACACGAAATCGAATACCAGATCATCGGTCACGATATGCAGCTAGTGGAGATCATCCTCGATCCCGGAGAGACGGTGATCGCGGAAGCCGGTTCCATGACCTACATGGAAGCACCGATCAGCTTCGAGACCCGCATGGGCGATGGCGCCAATCCTGACGAGGGCATGTTCGGCAAGCTCTTCAGCGCCGGCAAACGCATGCTCACCGGCGAGTCGCTTTTCACCACCCATTTCACCAACAGCGCGTCCAAGGGACAGGCCCGGGTCGCCTTCTCCGCCCCTTACCCCGGCACGGTGATGCCACTCGATCTTGCTCAGCTCGGAGGCCGAGTTATCTGTCAGAAAGACGCCTTCCTGTGCGCCGCCCGCGGCACCAAACTCGGCATTGCCTTCAACAAACGGCTCGGCAGCGGCCTGTTCGGCGGCGAGGGATTCATTCTGCAAAAACTGGAGGGGGACGGCCTTGCCTTCATCCAGGCGGGCGGCACAGTGATCGAAAAGACCCTCAATAACGAGACGCTACGGGTCGATACCGGTTGCCTGGTCGGCTTCACCGACGGCGTCGAATACAATATCGGCATGTCCGGCGGCTTGAAGTCGATGCTGTTCGGTGGCGAGGGGGCCTTTCTGGCCACCCTCAGCGGCAGCGGCAGAGTCTGGCTTCAGAGCCTGCCCTTCTCGCGCATGGCCGATCGTATCTTGCAACACGCTCCCCAGGGGGGTGGTAAAGAGCAAGGTGAGAATTAACCCGAATGTTTCGCGATGATCGCGCCGGAACCTGACGCTCACCAGAGTCAGGTTTTGACTCTTTCCAGTTCGAGAAAAGTACAGGCATAGGCATTGCGCGCGTCCGCCGGATGGCTCTCCCGGCGCAGCTCATGCCAGTCGGCATAGTCGATCTCGGGGAAGCAGGCATCTCCTTCCACTTCGACGTCCACCAGGGTCAGATAGAGCCTGTCGGCGCGCGCGAGCATCCTCTCATAGACTGTACCGCCCCCCACGACCATCACCTCCGGCACCTCGCCTGCGGCCTCCAGGGCCTGATCCAGGGAGTGAACCAGGGTACAGCCCTGCGCCCGGTAGTCCTTGTCCCGGGTCACCACGATGTGGCGGCGGCCCGGCAGCAGACCCGGCAGGGACTCCCAGGTCTTGCGGCCCATCACCATCGGTTTACCCATGGTGACACGCTTGAAATGGGCGAGATCGGCGGGCAGACGCCAGGGCAACCGGTTGTCACGGCCGATTACGCCGTTTTTCGCCATCGCCACGATGAGGGAGACGAGCGGCCGCGCCTCAGCCATCAGACTGCCACCGGCGCCTTGATATGAGGGTGGGGATGGTAGTCGATCAGCTCGAAATCCTCGAACTGAAAGCCGAAGATATCCTTAACCTGCGGGTTGATACGCATGTTGGGCAAGGCGCGAGGCTCCCGGCTCAGCTGCAGATCGCACTGTTGCAGATGATTGGAATAAAGGTGGGCGTCGCCGAATGTATGCACAAACTCACCCGGCGCGAGACCTGTCACCTGGGCCAACATCATCGTCAACAGCGAATAGGAGGCGATATTGAACGGCACGCCGAGAAAGATATCGGCGCTGCGCTGGTAGAGCTGGCAGGATAGGCGTCCCTCGGCCACATAAAACTGGAACAGGCAGTGACAGGGCGGCAACGCCATGCGTTCGACATCGGCCGGGTTCCAGGCAGAGACGATGAGACGGCGGGAGTCGGGGTTACTGCGTATCTGCGCCACTAGCTGACTGATCTGGTCGATATGACCACCGTCCGGAGTCGGCCAGGAGCGCCACTGGTGTCCATAGACCGGCCCCAGATCGCCACTTTCGTCCGCCCACTCGTCCCAGATGCTGACCCCGTTCTCTTTCAGGTAGCCGATGTTGGTATCCCCTTTGAGAAACCAGAGCAGCTCATGGATGATCGAGCGCAAGTGGAGCTTCTTGGTGGTCAGCACCGGGAACCCTTGCGCCAGATCAAAGCGCATCTGATAGCCGAACACACTGCGCGTGCCGGTGCCGGTGCGGTCCTCTTTCACGACACCGCGGTCGCGCACATGCCGCATCAAGTCCAAATACTGTTTCATGCTGCTTCTGTGGAGCCTCTACGTCGATAAGCCAGAAACAGCAGCAGCATACCAAACAAGATCATGGGTGTACTCAACACCTGCCCCATGGTGACCCAGCCGAAGGCGAGATAGCCGATATGGGCATCCGGCATACGCACCAGTTCGATGAGGAAACGAAACACCCCGTAGCAGATGAGAAACAAGCCGGAGACCGCCATACGGGGCTGGCGCCTGGCGGAAAAGAACCAAAGGATCAGGAACAGGACGACACCTTCGAGCAGGAATTCGTAGAGTTGGTTTGGGTGAACCGGCAGTGAATAAGCGGTCCCCGGCGGCAAACCGAGCCGACTGCAGAGACCTTCCGCAATATCACAAGGCACCCGCATGCCCCAGGGAAGCGTGGTGGGACCACCCCAGAGCTCTGCGTTGATGAAATTGCCCAGTCGGCCGGCTCCGAGCCCGACAGTCACCAGAGGGGCGACGAAATCGGTGGCCTGGAAAAAGGTCCGGCCGTGACGCCGCGCGAACAGCCACATCGCCAGCAGCACCCCCAGCAGACCGCCGTGGAAGGCCATGCCTCCCTGCCAAACGCGGATCAGGGATAACGGATCGGCCAGGAAAGCGTCGAGCCCGTAAAAGAGGACATAGCCGATTCGCCCCCCCAGCACTACGCCCAAGACGCTGTAGAAGACCATATCGTCAACCTGCTGCGGACTCCACGGACTGTGGGGTTTGGCGGCCCGCACCCGCCCCAGCCACCAGCCACCGAGAAATCCAACCAGATACATCACCCCGTACCAATGGATCTTCAGCGGCCCAAGCGCCAGCAGCACGGGATCGAGTTCAGGGTAGGTAATCATGGGGGCGCATGGTAGCACAGGAACAGGAATTACGAATCTGTCAAATACTCCTAAATTTGCAAAAAAACAACTTCTATTGGATATTAATGTATGTGAAGCAGGTCACACTTTCTTCCGTTTGCGGAATTTATTTCACAAGCAGGGTGGCGACTATCTGCTGAGTGTCAAGTTTTTGGATACATAGCCGTTAACTCGGTAAGACGATGCACCACCCCAACAGCATCAGGATGAAGGGAAGGACTATGACCTACGCACACGCACAGAAATTTGAAACTTACATACCGCGTAAAATGGACACACTAGGATCTCGACTGAGACGTAAGAGGCGAGAAAGAGGATGGACCCAGGAAGAGCTGGCGCTGCGGGCCGGCACCAACCAGGCAGTGATCCAGAAAATCGAAAACGGCAAGAGCCTACGCCCCCGCAAGATTGACGAAATAGCCCAAGTGCTGGACGTCAATCCGGCTTGGTTAATGTTCGGTGACGAAGCCTCGCCCACCATGCTCGATGAAGAGGCTACCGAGGTGGCAATGGCATGGAATCACCTGCCCGAGCCGATCAGAAGCCGTATCAAGCGCAACATATTTGAGCAGGTCCTACTCCACTCGAGCAAAAAATAACGCCATCACAAGGCACACAGACGCAGTGCGTCATCTGGGTGCCTTTTCTATTTTCCTGTGAAAAAACAGCCATCTTGGGTGGCTGTTGTCCCTTGTCCTTGAAAAAATGTCGCGGCACAGGAGCGTGGCGCGGAAAAAACCCGGCCTGTTGGCCGGGCCGGATCTTCTAAGGGCGCGAACCGATCCTATCAGAATCGGTAGGAGACACCGAAGGAGAAGACGGGATAGTACTTGTAGTCTTTAATATCATCCTCGAAGCGCTGCTCTTCCAGACTGACATCGTTGGGATCGACACTCGAGGCATTGGCGCCCGTGGGTGTCAGTGTCACGTCACCCGACCCCTGAAACATAATACCCAGATCCACGTTGAAGCCCCACCCCGGGTTGGCCGCCAGGGCGTTGCCCCAACCGACGCCGAGATAGGGAGCCGTGGCGTCGAAATCGAGCCTGGCGTCCAGGCCGATGTCGGGATAGGTGGTATCGCCGATGGTGAGCCCGCTGGAAGTGGACGAGCCGCTCAGCTCATTGCCATTGATCATCAGGCCGGCGGTAAAACGAAAGGGATTGCCAAAAGGGTGCCAGTCGGCGAGCAGCGAGATCGACTGCCACTCCAGATCCAGATCGTATTGGATATCTGAGATGCTCTCAGTGCGATCGTAGTCGTACTTGTTGAGACCCAGGCGCGCGTTGAACTGCTCGGTAAGGCCGAATGTGCCTTCAACCCCGAGCCCCAGGGATCCTAATTTGGCGGTCAACGCCATATCCATCACCTCGGCATTGACAACAGATGTCAGGCCAAAACAGGCCAAGCCTAAAACCGTTTGAAACCGCTTAACCATAGATTTGCCTCACTTGACCGTTTGCAGAAGCAGGCTACTGGAAAGCTTATACGGCATCCTACATGCTTTCTTTAGCAATCATGTCAAATTCGCTTGTCGTGCTCATTGGCGATTGGCCCAATCGCAGCCGCTAACTATCGCGAATCACCCTCTCTGGAATGGCGCCACCGCTTTTCAGCCTCGTCGTCACTCGCCCTGGCATCCACCCAACGCTCGCCTCGATCGGTCGTCTCTTTTTTCCAGAAAGGCGCCTGAGTCTTTAAATAGTCTATAACAAATTCACACCCTTGGAAGGCCTCATGGCGATGACGGCTGGCCACCGCGACCACCACGATGGGGTCTGTGGGGCGCATCTCCCCCACCCGATGCACCACCCGGCAACCGGCCAGGTTCCAGCGTCGAACCGCCTCTTCGGCGATCTTCTGCAGCGCCTTTTCGGTCATGCCCGGATAGTGTTCCAGAAACAGGCTTTGGATCCGCTCGTTTTCGTTGATATCCCGCATCAAACCGATAAAACTGACCACGGCTCCGATTTCGCCATTGTCGGCCCTCAGCAGGTCGACCTCCCGATGCGGATCCAGCGCTTCGGATTGAACACGGACATGGATCAAGGCTCAGCCTCCGGTCACCGGCGGAAAGAGGGCCACTTCATCACCGTCCTTGAGCGGCGTGGCGCGCTCGGCCACCTCTTGATTCACCGCCATCATCACCCGCTGATCCTCGGCGAATAGACGCGACCAGGCACCGCCACGACTGCGCAGCTCGTTCAACAACGCATTGACCGTATCGACCTCCGCGCCATCGATGCATTCCCCTTGCGTCCCCAGCTCTTCGCGAAAGCGGGCGAAATATTTCACCTCGATCATGTCGTCAGCTCGCTGAAAGGAAGAAAATCAATGGTATCTCCAGGGGCGATAGCCGTCATGGCCGGCAGCACGGCAAAACCGTTGGCCCAGGCGACGGAACTCAGCACCGCGGAGGAGTTATTCGGGTAGAGTCTCACCAGCGCACGTCCCTGTTCATCGATCTCCAGCCGGCCTCTGGCAAACTCCTGCCGCTTGTCTTCAGCGCCCTTTTCGAACGCGGCTATCGCCCGCAAGGGGGTTGGCAAATAGTCCTGCTCCACCCCCTGCATACGCAGCATGAAGGGACGCGCGAACATCGTAAAGGTGACGAAGAGGGAGACCGGATTACCAGGCGCCCCCAGGAACGGGGTCTGCGCCACCCGCCCGAAGGCGACCGGCTTGCCGGGACGCACCGCCACCTTCCAAAGGTCGAGTGAACCCAGACGCTCAACGGCCGTTTTCACGTGATCCTCCTCACCCACCGACACACCGCCGGAGGCGAGGATCAGATCGGCCTCTCCGGCACCGCGGTTCAATGCGTCGCAGGTCGCCTGCAGGGTATCTTCCACCGTACCCAGCTGGATCACTTCGCATCCCAGGCGTTCCACCAATCCTCCAAGGGTGAAGGTGTTGGAGTTGTAAATCTGCCCGGGACCCAGTTCGCCCCCCGGCATCACCAACTCGTCACCGCTGGAGAAAATCGCCACCTTGAGGCGGCGATAGACAGTCAATGCGTCCACGCCTACCGAGGCCGCCAGCCCCAGGTGTTGCGGTTGCAGACGAGTACCCCGGGCCAACACCTCCTCTCCCTGCAGAATGTCTTCACCGGCACGACGAATGCTGGCGCCCGGCTTAGGGATCTCGGTGATCCGCAGCCGCTCGCCATCCACCTCGCAGACCTCCTGGATGACCACC
>JASFJY010000046.1:0-11064 GCA_050119415.1 Chromatiales bacterium
AACGATCCATAGAGTGAGTTTATGATTATAAAAAATTAATTAATCTCTCGCTGAATTCTGTGGTCTTGACGCTACCCGGAAATCTCTTCTCTGAGTACTGCGACTTATTTGGGAGCGTCGACGCCAATTCTGATCTGACTTCCATGTAGTCCCAATATTGTTATCTGGATGTCCTGCTCGATTTGCTGTTCTAAGCAAATGCGGATTTCCTCGCCCACTTATCTAGTGATGACCAACATCTTCCGTGCTCAATTGCTGTTTAACAGAACTATATATTCAATTCCCATCTACAAATTCAAGGGATCATATGTAAGGTAAGCCGGGGAGAGGAGTTTTTTTCAGAATGTGTACGAGATGTGTACAGCCAATTAATGTTAGTGGCCACTATCGCTCTAGCTGGTACCGGGGGCGGGACTCGAACCCGCAAGGTATTGCTACCGGTGGATTTTGAATCCACTGCGTCTACCAATTTCGCCACCCCGGCTATGGGAGTGGGGAGGATATACCCAAATTTCCTTCTTTGGAAGGGATTAATTAATCCCAATCCTAAAAATCGCCATCTGGTTCTCTCCTCGAATTATATTATTCACCCGACATATTTGGTTGCCGGGTTAATAAGAAGCCCCTGATTGATTCATGAATCGGTGTGGGGCGGCTGAGATGTTCCGGCACTGCGTTAAAAAGCTTTGCAATAGCGGACTATGGATTCAATCGCAAAGCCACATTTGAACGACGATCCAGGCGCGAGCATCGCGTTCCCGGAAGAAGCATTCGGGCTAGGCGGAGTAGTTGATCTGTTCCTTGTCGGTCTTCGGCAGGCTGATAGCGTTGACTGGTTTAGCGAAATAGCAGTCCTGGCCGTAGCGAAATCCGAGCTTGGCAAGCTGTTTGACGGAGCCGGTGTTTTCGATGCCCTCCGCCACCCGTAGATGGCCGCAGTCGAGGATCATCTGTGCCAGGCTGGCCAGTTTGATAACTGCTTCGTTGAGCGCCAAGCGAAGGTTGTCTGTGTAGTCGTCACTGTTGATTTGGTAGTGTATCAAGGGCTTGAGATCACGGCTTTCGATCCGTTCATCGCCTGTGTTGTCAATGCCCAGGATTTCCACGTCGACCAGGTTGAACTGACCGCTGGTGTGCAACAGGGGAAGGATACGGCTGAGGGTGGCCACATAGCCGAAGGCCTTTTCCCCCTCTATGTTCTGCACGGGTTCGATTATCACAACAGGGGGTAGTCGATATCCTCCATGTCCTGCTCCATCGTAATTATTGATTGAGATTCACCCTCTCCTCTGCCGCGTGTTAATATTCGCGCCCTATGCAGCTGTCTGATTTTGATTACGAACTGCCGGAATCGCTCATCGCTCAACATCCCGAGACAGAACGTCGCAACAGCCGTTTGCTGGCGTTACTCGATGGCGAGATGCAAGCGAGAGATCTGGTATTCAGGGATCTCCCGTCATTGTTGCGCGCCGGCGACCTGCTGGTGTTCAACAATACCCGGGTGATGGCCGCGCGGCTTTTTGGGCGCAAGGAGACCGGCGGCAGGGTCGAGTTGCTCATCGAGCGGGTGGTTTCCGCTCGGCAAGCCCTGGCCCACATTCGCGCCAGCAAAACTCCGAAGTCCGGTAGCTGCTTGCGCATTGGCGATCCTGGTTACGAGGTTTTCGTGGTAGGTCGGCAGGATGAGCTGTTCGAGCTGCATCTCGAGCAGGGCGATTTCTATCAGCTGATGGCCCAGGAGGGGCATATGCCCCTGCCGCCCTATATCCAGCGGGGAGATGAGGCTTTTGACCAAGAACGCTATCAGACCGTCTATGCGCAGCGTCCGGGGGCGGTGGCGGCGCCGACAGCGGGACTCCATTTCGATCGTGCAATGCTCGATCAGCTGGCTTTAGAGGGTGTCGAACAGGTCGAGTTGACCCTGCACGTGGGGGCTGGCACCTTTCAGCCGGTGCGCAACGAGAAGCTGGACGATCACGTCATGCACAGCGAGTGGCTAGAGGTCGATGAGGCGGTTTGCCGCAAGGTGGGGGAGACCCGGGCGAGAGGGGGGCGAGTCGTTGCCGTCGGCACCACTAGCGTTCGCGGCCTCGAGGCGGCCTCCGCCGGTGGTGAATTGAGGCCCTACCGTGGTGAGACCCGCCTCTTCATTCGGCCCGGCTACCGGTTTCACAGCGTTGACGCTCTGATCACCAATTTTCACCTGCCGAGGTCCACCCTGCTGATGTTGGTGGCGGCCTTCGCCGGCTATGAACGGGTGATGGGGGCATACCGCCATGCGGTTGAGCAGCGCTATCGCTTTTTCAGTTACGGCGATGCCATGTTTCTGACCCCTTCCTGACTGATGGAAATCAGGGCAAAAAAAAGCGCGGCAGGGCGCCGCGCTGAAGAATTCCACCAAAGGAGGATGGAGGAGTGTGGTGTCGATTAAGTTATTGAATCGACACATAAAGAATTTTCTAATATAGCGAATAATCTGTCAAGCATTTTATAGGGAAAACCCTAATAATGCGAAAACTATTCCTAACGCTGATTGCAGCGGTTTCAGAAGGTCTATAGCAGGCTCGAAGTAAAGACTACAGAATGAAATTCAATATCTCTCAGACAGATGGCATGGCAAGACGCGGGCGCCTGAGTTTTCCTCGTGGGTCCGTGGAGACCCCTGCCTTCATGCCGGTCGGCACCTATGGCACGGTCAAGGCAATGACGCCGGAGGAGCTGGTTGAACTGGGTGCCGAGATCATTCTCGGCAATACCTTCCATTTGATGTTGCGTCCCGGCACCCAGGTAATCAGGCGTCATGGTGATCTTCACGGTTTCACCCACTGGGAGCGGCCGATTCTGACCGACTCCGGTGGTTTCCAGGTCTTCAGTCTGGGCGAGATGCGCAAGATCAGCGAAGCGGGGGTCACCTTCCGTTCGCCCATCGACGGTAGCCGGGTCTTCATGGGGCCGGAGGAGTCGATGCAGGTGCAGCGGGAGTTGGGCTCCGATATCGTGATGATATTCGATGAGTGCACACCCTATCCGGCGACGGAGCAGGAGGCGCGGGACTCCATGGAGCTCTCATTACGCTGGGCTGCCCGCAGCAAGGAGGCCCATGGCGACAATCCCGCGGCCCTGTTCGGCATTGTGCAGGGGGGGATGTATGAATCCTTGCGCGGCGCCTCTCTGGAGGGGCTCAAGGCCATCGGTTTCGATGGTTATGCCGTAGGCGGACTCTCAGTGGGCGAACCGCCGGCCGACCGCTGGCGGGTGCTCGACTATCTCAGTCAGGAGTTGCCGGCTGATAAGCCCCACTATCTGATGGGCGTCGGCACCCCGGAGGATATCGTTGAGTCGGTGCGGCGGGGCATCGACATGTTCGACTGCGTGATGCCGACCCGCAATGCCCGCAACGGTCATCTCTTCACTCACCAGGGCGTCGTCAAGATCCGCCATGCGGCCCACCAGTACGACGAGGGTCCTCTCGATCCCCTATGCGATTGCTACACCTGCCGCAACTACAGCCGCGCCTACCTGCGCCATCTCGACAAGTGCAACGAGATCCTCGGCGCTCGGCTCAACACCATCCACAACCTCTACTACTACCAGAAGCTGATGCGGGATATCCGCCAGGCGATCGAGCAGGGTAGGCTGGCCGCATACGTTCAAGCGTTTTACGCCATGCGCTCCGGGGAGTGATTCCTTATTTTACAGGGAGTGTTTCAAGGAGGACTGATTATGGATTTGACGCTATGAATTCTCCGCTAATCCGACCTACGCCTGTTTCCACTAGTTGATCCCGCTAGGCTATTTCGCTGCGGATTTCCTCTGAAGATTTTCCATCCCCTTGGACATGTGCATGACGCCCTGGCTGTCGATGATCACGGCCTCTACATCATCCAGGTGGTTAATCAGGGCCAGGCCCTTCTCGAGACCCAGCACAAAGACGCTGGTCGAGAGGGCGTCGGTGCGGGTGGCGTTGGGCCCGAGAAGGGTGACGCTGCGCAGTTCACCGGCCGAGCGACCGGTCTTGGGGCTGATGATATGGTGGTAGCGCACCCCGTCACGTTCGAAGTAGCGTTCATAGTCTCCCGAGGTGGAGATGGCGGTCTCCGACAGTGGCAGCACAGCAGCCAGTCCATACTTTTTGCGTGGCGCCTTAATGCCGATATTCCAAGGTCGGCCGCGATGATCCCCCAACAGCCGGCTGTCGCCGCCGGCGCTGACCAGGGCGTGTTCTATGCCATGGCTTTGCAGTATGCCGATGGCGCGATCGACCGCATAGCCTTTGGCGATCCCGCCCAGGTCGATGCGCATCCCCTCGCGCTTAAAGGCAACCGTGCTTGTATCGCTATTGAGTGTTAGCAGACGATGGTTGATCAGGGGCAGGGCATCGGCAATGGCTTGATCATTGGGTTTGACCCCCTTGCGGTAGTCATATTGATAACCGATTGAGGCGAAGGTGATGTCGAAGGCGCCATCAGTCAGTCGCGAATAGTCCAGGGAGGTCTGCAACAGCTCGAAGAACTCTTGTGAGATGACCAGGGGTTGTTGCGCTGCGGTTTGATTAACACGATAGAGCTCGCTGCTCTCGACATAGGGGCTGAGGGCCTGATCAAGACGGAGAAACTCCGCCAGCGCAGCGTCGATAGCCCGCCGCGCCGTTGTTTTATCTTCGTGCCAGAGTTCGATGCCGATCCGGGTACCCATGATGGCGGCGTGTTGACTGACCCAGGCAGCCGATGACGGCGTCGAAAGCGACGCCGTCAGCAGCAGCAAGACCAGAGTGATAAGACGTAAGGACATGCGATCAGGATGGTAGAAAGTCGATGGGATAGGAGACGACGGCGGTATCTACATCCTTGGCCAGGAACTTGAACAGCTTGATGCGCGAGACCAGTTTGCGCTCCAGTTTTTTGTTGTTCAGCTCCGAGGAGACGATACGGCATTTGGTAACGCGTCCGTCGGGCGCGATGGTCAATTCCAGCACCACCTTGCCGCGCAGGGTCGGGTCCTTGCGCAGGGCCCGGTTGTAGAGGGCGTAGACCGCTCCTTTGTTCTGGTCGAAGACGGTCTGGATCTCTTCTCGCGTACGATTGCCCTTGTGGCTTTTGCCCTTGGCGCTGCTGGCGGTGCTCTGGGCCTTTTTGGCCTCCGCCGCCTGGCTGGTCACCCGGGTTGTGCTACGACCGCCCAGACCCTGGCCGCCGGTATCCCGGCTCAGGGCCGCAGTGTTGATGCCGCCACTGCCCTTGGTCGCGCCGGAGGTGATGAGGGAGCGCTGGGCGGAAGTGGTCCGCTGACCGGTGACGGCCCGCTTCTGTACACCGGCGCTCGAGGAGGGGATCGCCGGCTCGTCACGCAAATCCGCCAATTGATCGGCAAAGGCCAGCAGGCCCGAGCTGGCGGCTTTTTTGCGCGCCTGTTCGACCGAGGAAGGAGACGGTTTCTTCTGCGCCACCTCTTTAGGCGGCTTCTTCTCCGGCTCAGGCTTCTTCGCCTCCTTGGGTTTCTCCTTCTTAGGCGTCTGTTTCTTCTCCTCCACGATCTTTTTCTTAACCGGCTTGGGCTTGGGTGGCGGCGCCTTTTTCTGTTCCAGGATCAGGCGCGCCAGACGCGGCGGGAGCGACTGCTTCTTGAAACGCTCCTTCTCAGGTAAGTCGATCATCGGCACGATCAGGCCAAGCAGCAGGGCGATGAGCAGAATCGTGGTGGTGATCGTATAGAAGCGGCGCTCGTCCTTGTCCTGGTTGCTCCAGGGTAGCAGTGGGGAGTGGCGGTAGGAGAGACTCACAGAGGCTGCCCTCCTTGCTTCTTGTCAACTTGCCGCAGCACCGCCAGGGAGATATGGGGATATTCAGACTCGGCGCAGGTGGCCATGACACGCTTCAACAGGTCATAGGGGACCTCCTTGTCGCCCATGATGGTGATATTGCCGGTAAACGGCTCCAGCTTGCTCGCCTTGGCGCGTTCGGCGTGGAGCCGCAGCTCCGCCAACAGGGGCGGCAGCAGATTACCGCTGGGCAGGGATTGGCTGAGATCGAAGACATGGCGGCCCTGCACCAGGATCTCGTTGCGGTTGATCATCACCACCAGGGTCTCCTTCGGCTTCTGCTCGGCCTTGGCCTCGGGCAGGCTCAGCGCCTTGGCGTTGGGTAGCACCTGCACCTCGCCGGAGTTGACCAACAGGAAGAAGACCAGGATGGTGAAGATATCCATCAAGGAGACCAGGTTGAGCACGGCTCCGCCCTTGTTCCGCTTGTGGTGGCGTTCCATACGCTTCGCCCGGCGTGACATCTTCATGAGGCGTTACCTTTGGCCTTGGCTTGCGGCGGCGCATCGCCCAGGGAGATCTCGGGAAACAGCTCGGCCCGGACCAGGGAACCGGCCTCGACCAGTTCGGTCATGCGCACCGCGTCCATAACCTTGACCATGATTTCGTAACTCGTTTGCGGTTCCGACAGGATGAAGACGTTGCGTTTCTCCGGAAAACGGGCCTTGATCTGCACTAGCAGTTCGTTGAGGCCCTTGAGGTCGTAGCCCTCGGCGTTGTTCTGGATACGCTTGATCAGACCGCCCGACATGTCCGCCACTTCCAGGCTATCCTTGCGGATGATCACCTCGAGCTGCAGCTCCTTGATCGCCTTCATGGCCCCTTCGCCGGCCGGCGGCAGGTAGAGTTCAAGGATCGAGAATCGGTTGAAGGCCGCCGTGATCAACAGAAAGGGGATCAGGATCACCATCAGGTTCAGGAAGGCGGTGATGTTGAGCTCCGCTTCCTGCCGATGATGACGCAGATGTCTTCTCATGTGTTGCTCCGTGCGGAAAAGGCCTTCTCATTGAAGATGTTGAGGAACTTGACCGAGGCCATCTCCAGGCTATCGACCAGCTGGGTGGTTTTGCTCTGCAGCAGGGCGTAGACCAGCAACAGGGGGATTGCCGCCATCAGGCCGAAAGCGGTGGTGTTCATGGCCACCGAAATACTGGCGGATAGCAGATCGGCCTTCTCCGCGGGATCGGCGTTGGAGACGGCGGTGAAGGCCTGGATCAGACCGATGATGGTGCCGAGCAGACCCAGCAGGGTGGCGATATTGGCAAGGGTGCTGAGATAGTGGGTGCGTTTCTCCATGCGTGGGATCGCCTCCATCAGACCCTCTTCCATCGCCACCTCCACGTCGTCGCGGCGGCGCGCGGTGCGGGCTCGCGCCAGACCGTAGGTGAGCATGGTGCCTATGGCGGTCTTCGAGTGGTTCGCCGCATCCATGGCCTGTTTGAAATCACCCTTGTTGAGCAGCGGCAGTACCTTTTTCCAGGTCCGCTTGTTGCTGCCGGTGGCCAGGGTTAGGTAGATCCAGCGTTCAATGGCGATGGCCAGGCCACCGGCAAAGATGATCAGGATGGGGTACATGAACATACCGCCTTCCTGAAAGAATCGGATGATGGAAGTGAAAAGCTCCATGGTTATCTCCGTACGAGTCTCTTGAGTTACGAATCAAATTCGGGGTCGGTCGCACCTGACAAAAAGCGGCCTACCTATCTGTATTTTTTACGGTTTTTCACCGAATGTCTGGTACCAGTCCATACGTCTGCGAAACACATCACGGTCCAGGGGAACGAGAAGCCCCTGCATGGTAGACATCTGCGGCGACATCATGCCGGTGAGCCGTTTGGCCTGGCGCCAAGGCACCACATAGAGCACATTGGGCGACTCCTTGTTGCCGAAGATGGCGGCGCCTTCCATATCCAGGCGCTGTTCGGCGTGACTTTGTGCGGTTATGCCCAGGATCAGCAGCAGGCCGCTCAGCAGAGGGATGGTATGTCGTAGTGTTTTCGCATTCATGGTTATTTCCCGTCGCCCACGCGGCGTTCCAGATCCATTATCCAACCTTCGATCTCCTGGTTGGGGGCCTCTGCCAGCTTCTGATAGAGGCGATACTGCTGCAACGCCTTGGCCGGATCGGCCAGGTAGAGATCGTAGAGGATACCCAGGTTGCGATGCGCCAGCAGATAGACGGGCTCGAGTTCCAGCGCCTGCTGGTAGGCCTGCGCCGCCTCCTGGAAGCGCCCTTGCAGGCGCAACGCGACACCCAGCTGATTATGGGCCGGCGCGCTCTCGGGATTGCGGGCGAGGGCCTCGCGGAAGGCCTGCTCCGCTGCGCCAGGGTCATTCTGTTTCAAGTGGATAATGCCGATGTTGGTCATCGGTCCCGCCAGCCGGGGATTCGCCTTTGCCAGGCGCTGAAACTGCCGCATTGCGGCTTCCAGGTCGCCCTGGCGCAAGGACAGCAGCGCCTCTTCATAACTGCGCTGCAGGACGCTGTTGACGGATTTGTCTGCGTCGCCGCCAGGCTTTTCGGAAGTGGAGGGGAGGGAGGTGCAGCCGCTGATCAGCAGCGCGACGCAGAGGCTCAGCCAGAACGGTTTGACCTGTTTAATTGATGGCATCGACAGCCTCCTCGCTCTGTTCTTGTTTGGCGTAACGGGCCGGCAGCAGTTTGGCCAGTGCGGCGAAGCTCTTCTTCACCCATTCGTCATAGATCCCCTGGGTGGTCAGCTTGATGTTCGACTCGTAGACGGCGATCGCTTTGTCCTCGAAGGGGTAGGCCTGTTCCTCCAGCAGGATCTCGTACTGTTCCAGTTCCTCCTCATTGAGTCCTTTTGGGCGTTGCGAATTGATCAGTGCGGCGCCGAACTGCTGATAGATCTCGCCAATATGGTAGGTGGCGGCGCTGGTGACTTCGGCGATGCCGTATTCGGCGGCCCGCTTGTAACCGGCGATGGCGCTCTGCATCTGGGTCTTCTTACGTTTGAGGCTCTTCTCAAGCGGCGCCTTGAGTTCAATGCGGTTGAACAGCAGCTGAACCGGTTCGGCCAACTGTAGGGAGGCCATGGCGGCCAGGTAACGCGTACGGTCGGTACGATGTTTACCGGCCTTGGCGTCAGACTTGATCAACTGTTCAAGCCAGTGGTCACGCTGCTTGGGATTGCCGCTCTTCTGATGGAATTCGGCCAGTTTGTGTCGCGCCTCCATGGCGGGCTCGAGCGGCATCGGGAACTGCTCCACATAGCGGCTGTAGGCCTTCATGGCCTGAGATTCGCGGCCGGCCTTTTCATAGAGCTCCGCGGCCTGCCAGCCGGCGGCCTGGCGCAACTCCGGGGTGTCGCCCTGGGAGGCGATGGTGGTCAGCTCCGCGGCCGCCTTGAGTGGCTGATTCGTCTCCAGGTAGGCGGTGGCCAGTTTGTTGTTGACGTCGGCGATCAGCTCGCTGTCGGGGTAGCGTTTGCGGAAGGCCTCGAGGATCTGTGCCGAGCCTGTCCAGTCGCCGCTGGCGATCAAGCTGGCGGCGGCGTCGTACTCGGCGGTGGCGCGTATCGATGAGCCGGGCACCAGGCTGGCAACCCGCAGGAATTGGCCGGCGGCGCCTTGCTGGTCACCCTGCTCGCGTAGGCTGGCGCCTTGCTGGTAGATGGCGGCGGCAAGACGCTCTTCGAGGGGGTTACGCTGTTCGTCGCGTTGCGGCAGTAGGGCCAGTGCCTGTTGGTAACCCACTTCGGCGGCGGCATAATCCTGCTGCTCGAAGGCGGCGTGGGCGGCCACGGTCCAGGCGGTGCGCCGCAGCTCGCCGGCTGGCGGTGGTTGCAGGTTCACCACCTGCAGGGCGGCACCGCGGGCGCGGCCATAGTCGTTCATCTCCAGCAGTTGTTCGGCGGCCTGGGTCAGTACCGCCGGCATGCGGGGATCCTGGGGGAAGACGGCACTGAAGCGCAAGGCGCTCTCGACCATACGTTTGCGCCAGGCGGGCTGTTCCACCGCTTTTAAGCGCTTCTCCTCCTCGGCATAGGCGAGCAGGGCGGCGTAGCCTGCCTCGGCCCGCTTGTCGTGGGGCGGTAATTGGTAGGCACTGCGCTCATAGGCCGATACCGATTCGGCATAGCGCTTGAGTTCGAACAGCAGTTCGGCGAGCAGAAAGCTGATGCTGCCGGCGGAGGGATCCTGTGGGAACGCCTCGAGATAGCGCTTGTACCAGCGGGCGGCTTCGCCTCCCTCCCGCTCCTGTGCGGCTGCCGCCTTCGGCGTGTTGAGTTTGGCGTTTTGTTGCGCCAGGGCGTGGTGGTACTCGGCTAGCTCTTTGAGGTAGCTGCGCAGCTGGGCATTGAGCCAGGCCCGGTCTTCCTCGTCGAATTGCTGCCTGAATTCACTCTGCACGGCATAGCGTTGGGTGAAGGCCTTTTTGCTCTCCAGCGCCTGGGTCGGAAAGTTGTTGTCGGTGTAGATCCGCACCACCTTGACAGCGAGTCTTGGTGACTGGGGATGGGCCGGGTTGAGGTCGACGAAGGCAAGGTAGGCGTCGGCGGAATCCTGGATACGTTCCTGCTTGAGATAGAGATCGCCCAGTCCCTGGTAGACCATAAACTCGTAGTTGCGATGGCCTTTTATATCGAAGTAACGGCTTATCCTTTGGGTGCCGCCCAGCTCGGAGAAGGTGAGGCTGATCACCCGCAGGGTCTCTTTCATCAGCGTCCGGTCGGCCTCGGAGAGCTGCGAAAGATCGATGCTCTGCTCATTACCCAGTTTACGATCGAGCAGTTCGGTGAAGGAGTCGAGGCCCTGTTCAATATGGCCCTGTTTGAAACGGGACCAGCCGTGCTTGAGTAGGGCGCGGTCGTAGAAGGGAGAGTCGCCCGTCTGCCTGAGAATGGCGCCATAGGCCTGTTCAGCCCAGTTGAACTGCTGCATGACGAAGAAGCGCTCGCCACGTCGGAACTGCGCCTCCTGCCAGTGTGGACTGTCGGGGTGATGTGTCACCAGCTCCTGCAGACTGGCCATCATCTTCTCCAACTCGCCATTGAGTTCGTAGGCACGGGCCAACTGGTAGAGCGCCTGGTCACGATCGGGATAATCGGGTTCCTTCTGCAGCAGCTGCTCGTAGAGGCGGATCGACTTGTCGATATCCGTGGCCTGGATGGTCACCGTGTCTGACTGCATCAAGCGGGCTTCGCTCTGTTCCAGCTCCAGATCAGCCAGCCGGCGGGTGGCCTCGCTGCTCAGACGGCGATCGGGATTGAGTTTGAGTAATG
>JASFJY010000047.1:0-11054 GCA_050119415.1 Chromatiales bacterium
GTGGTATTTGAGAAACCGATCAAGCCGCCCTCCTGTGCGGCATATACCTGAGTGCTAAGTAATCCAGTAAAAATAACTATTGTTAAAGCAATGGTTAAAGTGCGAATGGTATACATGTAAGTTGTCGGAGTGCTAATAGGGTTACACTCTTCATCGGCTTTAGAATGGTGTGGCTTTATGCTTGGGTTCACAAAACAATGTGGTACCCATTCACACTTCTACTAGGATTGTCTTTCTGATAAGGGGTATCTTTGCTGAGCGGTGTTGTGCTCGCTTGAATTAGCAACGGCTAGTCCCGCGCTCGCATGCCTTGCCAATGGCGCTTGTGATTCGGCTGAGCGTTACTGAATTTACCGCACGACCCACTAGGGATCTTCTGATTGATTCTGGGTTGAACGCGTGGCGCGATGAAAGGACCTTGGATCAAGGCGGAAGCCCACGTACCGTCATGCGCCTACTCATGAATAAATCAGAGGTTCCCTGAAGATCTCCTTTTGGGGATGCGCTAAGAGTTCGCTATGTGCGTTCTACAACCAGGTCCTGCTTGAAATGCTGTATATATTGAGAGATGTGAGTGTGACGGAGTTCACAAGATCGCTTAGGTCATGATTAACACTGCCGGGATGCCTCTACCTCGGTGTCGGTTGCCATGCAGAGCTGAAAAGAGAGATTCCTGCAATGAGGTTAGGGTTTTCCCTATACAGCGAGCTGAATTTCCGTTCGCAATCGTTTCGTACCTTAGGGCAGTGGGCATATGGTTACACGGGCAAAGGGAAAAAGGCATTTGTGCTAGCAAAATTCTGTCTTAAGGTCCGGCAAGTAAGCCATTTTGAGCCTGGCGAGCCGTTTAAAAATAAGTATTTGCGAACTCTTCTTAATGCGCGGATCGACGATCAACTAAATCCAACAGCTCGAATAAGACGTGGGCGTAAGCGACCGTTGCATTAGGTCATAATAAAAAGTACAGAATCATCTTGAAAATGTGCAGAGTGGCTATCGCTCGGAATTAGAATAAGACTAAGCCGGTTCAGTAAGTTAGGCCATCATAAGCATCCTACTTCAATAAATTAAGAAGTAAAATTGTTGCCTTGGAAACGATAGGTTGGTAATTTTCTGCGTTATGTCACATTTTGTTGTTTTCATGGAGATTGCTGAAGTGACTTCATGGATAAGTGCTACTTGGCAAAAGGACCCGCAGGCAAGATTTGTTGTCTCCATAATAAAGACTACGCCCGCTCCCGGTCATGTTCGTAGCAATCCCTTAATATCTTTCAACCTTCAACCGTGCATGTCCAGCAGACCAGATGTGTACGAGTGCACGATATGTCGATGCATGCCTGTATCTCGCCGTCTTTTATCTGTTAGGATTTAGCCAATAAGAACCTAATGGCAATTTAAAGTGAATATATGATTAAAGGGAGCTGATTAGCAGTTACTTTCAAGCATTTATTTAGCAGAAGAAATACAGTAAAAGGTTACGAAAAAGTTCGATTTGGTTCTAACTCCAATATCGAAGCATCAAGGATTCAGCAGTAAGATGAAGGCACTAAGGGGAAAAGCAGAAGCAGGCGATCGCATGGCTCAATATGAGCTGGCCACCATTCTAGAACATGGTGAGTCGGACATAAGAAATCATGAGGATTCGTTTTATTGGTACATGAAGGCCGCCTTGAGTGGTCATGTTGAGGCGATGTGCAATGCTGGCATAAAACTGCTTAAAGGGATTGGTGTTGAGAAATCTATTGAAGCTGGTTTGCATTTGATAAATATGGCGGCTGGCAGGTGTAACTATAAGGCTATCCGTTTATTAGGTGACATATACACTATGGGGTTGTATGGCGTAGAGGTAGATAGACGGAAAGGGGAATATTGGTATAGAAAATCAGAGGCTGCGGAAAGGAATCATCCAATAACTGAAACAGCAAACTCTTTCAGTAAAAATTAACCCTAATTAATCTGTAGTAGTTCAGGTCTAATCTGAGTGCGTCAGGTGAAGCTGGCGACATGCAGCCACCGGTGTGGACGGGCTGACAGAAGAGGTGTGCGTGTTGGATCTTGAGGGGCGGTTGAGGGTGCTGTGTTACAACCGCCACGAATCGATTCATTAATTGATTAGAGGTTCCTCAGTACTGCCCCAGGCCCATGTCGATATAGCCGGTGGGGCAGACCTCCTTGCAAATGTGGCAGCCAACGCATTTCGCATAGTCAGTTTCAACATAGCGGCCCATGGCGCGCTCGCCTTCCTGTACACGAGAGACGGCGTCCTGAGGGCAGTAGATGACGCAGTTGTCACATTCGAAACAGAGCCCACAGCTCATACAACGTTTGGACTCGGAGATGGCCATCTCTTCAGTCAGACCGGTGAAACGTTCGATCATGCTGCCCAGTACGTTGATTACATTCACGTTTGTTTCCCCGCGGGCGTGTACGGGCGCATAAGGAAAGTGCCCGGTAAACAGGGAGTTGGTCTTGATCACGTCCGCGTCGGCTCGATTCTCGAAGTTATGGATGGACCACTTGGCGCTATTGGTGCCCCAGGTCTGGCCGTGGTTATACTCTTCCGGAGAAAGGTCTTTCAGGGCCAGCTCCTGTAATAGATCGAAATGGTGAACGTCCACCTTGGGCCGCTCTGCTAGATCTTCGCCGCGTAGAAACCTGTGGATACTTTGTGCCGCGATGGAGGCCTGGCCGATGGCAGTAGTCAGCAGGTGAGGGCTTACGGCATCGCCAGCCACAAAATGGCCGGGTTTGCCTTTTATCTGCATGTTACGATCGGCATCGATTAAATCCCAATCGTTGGCGATGTCTTCAATACCATCATAATCGCTGGTCTGGCCAGTGGCTGCGACAATCATCGCACACGCGATCTCGAAGGGCTCGCCGTTGGCTTCCATCTTGCCGGAGGACCAATCAACCGGCTGCACTTTCAGGGCGCGTGCGCGGCCCTGTTCATCCAACATGACCTCGAGAGGTGCCAGACTGTCGTGAATTTCCACCCCCTCTGCGATGCAGGCCTTCAGTTCGTGCTGGGCGCAGGGCGCCTTGGCGATAGGGCGGCGATAGACCAACCAGCAGTCGGAGTCGGTACGTTTGTCGGCCTGCTTGTCGCTCTGGGCTCCCGAGCCGTTAAACACATTTTCGGGGCGCTCGGCGGCGTCGATATCAGGCACTTCACCGATGCGCTTGGCTACGGCGGCTACGTCCATGGCTGTGTCGCCACCTCCGATCACCAGAATGCGGCCGCCAAGATACTTTAGAGAGCCGTTGTTGAAGGCCTTCAGGAAAGTCATGCCGTCAACGCAGTTCGGGGCTTTGCCGCCGTTGACACGCAGGGGTTTTCCGACCACGGTTCCGACGCCCCAGAAGATGGCGTCGTATGTTTGCTCCAACTCTTCGACCTTAACCGTGCGCCCCACACGGGTGTTGAGATTCACTTCGATACCGCCGACATCCAGAATGCGCTGGATCTCGTGCTCTAGTACGTCACGGGGTATGCGGTAACCGGGGATGCCGAATACCATCTGCCCACCCAGGGCACTGTACTCTTCGAAGATGGTGCAGCGGTGACCGAGGCGACGCAGGAACAGGGCCGCGGCAAGGCCAGCGGGTCCGCCACCGACAATGGCCACCTTCTTGCCGGACTCGACTTCGGGTTTGGCGAAGGCGAGCTTGTTTTTCCGCGCCCAATCACCGATGTATTGCTCAATGGAGTTGATGCCGACGTGGCCTTCCATCTGGTTTCGGTTGCAGCTTTCCTGGCAGGGGGCAGGGCAGACCCGGCCCATGATCGCTGGGAAGGGATTCGCCATGGTCATGCGTTGGAAGGCGTACACTTGCCATGGCTTGTCGCCTTGGGGTTTGTCCAAGCCGCGTACGATGGAGAGCCAACCGCGAATATCATGTCCGCAAGGGCAGGCGTTCTGACAGGGTGGGGTCCTCTGGATATAGGTAGGACAAAGATAAGACTCACCTGTGGAGATGGCGTCACTGTTCCAGTCGTAGTGTTCGTTATCGCCGTCTTCATAGCGACGATACGTTGGATTGGCATCGCTCATTGTTTGCTGCTCCCTTCTAAACCCTGTGCGCCACACTGCTTATCATACAAGATGGGCGTGCGCAATATATGAGTCCGTTTCTTCTAAGTAAACCGCAACATACGCTTGTGTCGGCATGGCGATATTTGCTCAATCATCCATAGTGGGCTATTGAGGAGTGAAACAGGGATGTGCCGTTTACGGGGCTAAGGATGGATTCAATCGTAAATCCGCATCTGAAAGACGATCCCGGCGCGAAAATCGCCTTCCCGGATGGAAACGTTCGGGCTAGCTGTTTCTTTCAGCCATACCGGCCTTCGATGTAATCGGCAGTCTGTTGCGATTGCGGTGTCACGAACAGCTGGTCCGTAGGGGCATGTTCTATCACTTTGCCCATCAACATGAAAACACACTCCTCGCTTGCGCGTCTCGCCTGGGCCATGTTGTGGGTCACTATCAGAATGCTGTATTGCCCGCGCAATTCCCAGATCAGCTCCTCCACGGCGGCGGTACCCTTGGGATCCAATGCCGAGCAGGGTTCATCCATGAGCAATATGCGCGGTTTGACCGGCAGCAGGCGTGCGATACAGAGCTTTTGCTGTTCTTCCAGGGAGAGTTCAGTTGCCTTGTGGTGCAGCTTGTCCTTCACTTTATCCCAAAGCAGTACCTGCCTGAGCGATTCTTCGACAATCTCTTCGCGCCGGGTTTTGGAAGCTTTATTCTTTGCGGCGTGTATCCTGTGGCCGAAGAGGATGTTCTCGCGAATCGAGATAGGCAGAGGGTTGGGTCGCTGAAACACCATGCCTACCTGCTTGCGTACCTGTACCAGCTCGACCTCGGGTGCGTAAATATCTTCACCGAAGACCTCGATATTACCCTCGATGCGCACATAGCCAAGGCGCTCATTGATGCGATTGACACTACGCAGATAGGTGCTCTTGCCGCAACCGGAAGGTCCGATCAGGGAGGTAATCATGCCCTGGCGGATATCCAGGTCAACGTTGTAGAGGGCCTGGAAGGTGCCGTACCAGAGGTCGAGCTTCTTGGTGCGGATGGCGTATTCAGACGTCGGGATCGATGCCATGGGTGCTTGTGTGGTATTCATGCTGGCCTTGCTTGCACAAGGGCGCCGGCCGTTTAGCCAAAGCGTCCCTCTATATAATCGCTGGTCCGTTGGTCGCTGACCTTGCCGGAAAACAGGTCCTCGGTCTGTCCGATTTCCACACACTCGCCTTCTAGAAAAAAGGCGGTACGGTCGGCCAGACGCCGCGCCTGCTGCACCAGGTTGGTCACCAGGATAATGGTCATCTCCTTGCGCAGTTCTTTAAGCACGTCTTCGATACGCATGGTAGTCACCGGATCGACCGCGATGGAGAACTCGTCCAGCATCAGTAGCTCCGGATCCTGAGAGAGTGCGCGTGCGATGGTCAGTCTCTGCTGCTGTCCGCCGGACAGCAGGCTGCCGAGGGAGTCGAGACGGTCCTTGACCTCGTCCCAAAGCGCCGCCCGGATCAGGCAGCGTTCCACGATAATATCCAGGTCTGTCTTGTTGGTTACGCCGCGCAGGCGAGGAGCCAGGGCGACGTTTTCATACACTGTCAGGGGCAGGCCGACCGGCAGCGGGAAAACGACACCGATACGGCTACGCAGGGCATAGACGTTCTTCAGCGAGCGGACATCCCGGTTGTTGAATCTGATGTTGCCTGATACCTGCATCGTGGAATTGAACAGATCCATGCGGTTGATCGATTTGAGAAAGGAGGTTTTCCCTGCATTGGCCGGCCCAATGATGCCGAAGATCTCATTCTTTTTGATCGCCAGCGAGACACCTTCAAGCGCCTTGTCGCCGCCATAACGGATGCTGAGATTCTCGATCTTGAGCTTGCAGGATTCAGCCTGCGGTTTCTGGGAGCTCACGGATTTACTTACCATTTCTTCTTGCCCCGCAGATACATGCGAAAAGCGATGGATAGGCAGTTCATGATCAGCACCATAGCGATCAGCACCAGGGCAACGCCATAGGGCAGCGCTTTGGGCACGTTGGGTACCTGGGTCGAGACCACAAACAGATGCAGGGAGAGCGCCATGGTTTGATCGAATACACCCTGGGGCAGGAACGGCAGGAAAAAGGCGGCCCCCGTGAACATGATCGGCGCCGTCTCCCCGGTGGTGCGGGAGACCTCCAGAATCACACCGGTGAGAATGCCGCTTACAGCATTGGGCAGCACAACCCGACGGATGGTCTGCCAGCGGGTGGCGCCCATGTTCCAACACGCCTCGCGGAATGCAGTTGGTACGGCCTGTAACGACTCCCTGGTGGATACGATTACAACCGGCAGCGTCATAATGGCGAGGGTCAGGCTGGCGGCAAGGATACTGGTGCCGAAGCCGAAGAAGATTACAAAGGCTCCTACACCGAACAGCGCATGCACAATTGAGGGTACGCCGGCGAGGTTGATGATGGCCAGGTTGATTAAACGCGTTAACCAGTTGTCGGCGGCATATTCACTCAGGTAGACGGCGGCGGCGACACCGAGGGGAACGGAGATCAGCAGCGCCACGCCCACCAGCCAGACGGTACCCAACAGGGCGGGGAATATCCCACCCGCGGTCATACCGTCGGTCGGGTCGGTAAACAGGAAGTCGATGGAGATGACGCTGCCGCCTTTGGCTATAAGAGTGGCCAAAATTATCAGCACAGGCGCAATCAACATCAGGGTCATCAATAAAAAGAGGGTTTTGTAGAGCGACTGAATGCGTTTGTCTCTGACATTCTGGCCGGTCTCTGCAAACATGGACATGGGTTGATCAGACATATTGAGCTCTCTTGCTTTGCCCTCTATCCAAGCAACTACTTGTTGCGGATTCCGCGTACGATCAAGTCGGCGGTGAGATTGATGAGAAAGGTAATCAGGAACAGGAAAATACCGATTGTGAACAGCGCCTGATAGTGATCCGACCCCACTGCGGTTTCACCCAATTCAGCGGCGATGGTGGCAGTCAGCGCGCGCACCGAATCGAAAATGCTGCCCGGAATATTGATTGCGTGGCCGGTGGCCATCAGTACCGCCATGGTTTCGCCGAAACCGCGTCCCACGCCGAGTAATACGGCGCCCAGTAGCCCATTCTTCGCCGCGGGCAGCACCACCTTTCTGATGACTTGCCAGCGGGTGGCGCCAAGGGCTTCCGCCGCCTCGCGATAACGATCGGGAACCGCCTTGAGTGCGTCCTCGGCGATGGAGGTCATGATGGGTGCCGCCATCAAGCCCAGAATGATCCCGGCATTCAATACATTGAGGCCTACCGGCACATCGAACAGTTCGATGATAAGGGGATTCATGATCGATAGACCGATGAATCCCCAGACGACCGAAGGGATCGCCGCCAACAGCTCAACCAGGATTTTCAGGAACTCCCGGGTTTTTCCGGTGGCAAATTCACCGATAAAAATCGCCGCTCCCAGGGAGAAGGGAATGGCCACTACCATGGCCAGGCCGGTAACGCTGGCGGTTCCGGCCATCAGGGCGAGAATGCCATAACTGGGCTCATCTTCATCCGTGGGTTCCCACCAGGGTGAGAGGAAAAACTCTTCAAAGCTGAAGGTGTCGAGCAGAAAGCCGAAGCCTTCCACCGTGATGAAGACAAAGATTCCGATAATGAAAATAATGGCGGAAATGCCGCCGATAAAGACGATCAGTTGAACCAGCTTGTCGATAAACCAGTCCAGATTACGTCGGTCAAATTCACTTCCGTTGCTAGCAACGGGAGACTGCTGTTCGTTCACTCCGTTCCCCTCTGCCTATTCATCACCGCGTATGAGTTGCATCAGATCCCTCATGCGCAGGGCGATATCCCGGTAGAGTTCCTCGATGCCAGCGGCACTGGATTCGGTCACGTCCCACAGCAGCGCCACGCTGTGGAAGGGAATCTCGTCAAAATAGTTCTCCGGGGGCGCGTCGAGGCTGATCAATACGTGTTGTTGTGCCAGTACATGTGCCGGTATGGAGCTTAAGGTCCAGGCCCCCTCGGGTGAGGGTGCGGCCCCTGACTGGAGCAGAAATTCGCTCGTCTCCGCATCCAGGTCCGCTAGCACACTGCCGGCGCAAATCAGGTTGCTGGTGTTGGGGTGATTTTTGTGTGCCACGGCATAAGCGATCTGGCTCAGGCGGCTGTCGCTGCTTACAAAGAGAATGTTGTAGATCTTGGCTGCCTTCTGTTCACCTGTTACGGCAAATATTGTCTCCTCGCACAGGTTCTTGGCCTGATCCATCACCCGTTTTAGATGGGCAAAAATCACGAACAGGGCAAAGCGCTGCTTTAGCTCTCCATTGTCGCATCCATGCATCAGTTCCATGTAGATCTCATTGAGAGTGTTCTCCACCGGAGCTACCAGTGGCATGGTGGATCGCGCTTTTTCGGCATTGAGTTCGTTGAATGCGCTGATGGCCTGATCCAGCATCAGTTGGGCCTGATCGCATAGCTGATCAAAAGCATGGGCGAACTCTCCTTCGAGGAGCGAGCCGAGGCGCAAAGCTTCTCTGGAGATGGTTACCGCGTAGTCAGCGATACGCTCAAGCTCAACGTTGACGCGCATCGCCGAGGAGAGCTGGCGGAGTGGACCGGCGCTGGGCAGATGTACGGCGATGAAACTATGGCAAAGCCGATCGATCCGGCGCATGTGCCGGTTGATGGGATGATCGTTCAGGACCGTTGAATAGGCCAACTCTCGGTCACGCGTCTGCACAGCCCTGATGGCATGTTTGATTGCGATCTGCACCATTACCGACTGGTTGGCGAGTTCACCGCGAATTTCATCAAGATCCCGTTGCAAGCGTTCTTCAAGATGGGACATAGCGCGCGTTTTCCTGTTGGCGAGCGTTACATGTGTTGTCACAGAGGCACTGGCGCCTTCCAATTATTCAGTTAGTTACAGCTGACATCCCGGGCCGGCGCATAACCCTTCTGCAGCAGAATACACTGGCCGGCATCACTTAAAATCCAGTCCAGATAGGCCTTTACCGCTCCCTGGGGTTGGCCGTTTGTGTACATGAACAGGGGGCGTGCAATAGGATAGCTGCGGTCGCTGGCGGTGGCTACGCTGGGTGAGACGCAGGTGTCAGCGTTGTAATCCTGCACACAAGCGGTTTTGACATGAGTCGTGGCGTAGGCTAGACCGCTGTAGCCGATGGCGCAGGGGGTCTTTTCCACCAGGTCCACGACGTCTTTTGAGCCATGCATATCCAGGGTGCCCATGCGGTACTTGCCTTTGGCTATGATGCCCTGTTCGGCAGAGGAGGCAAGCACGGCCTTCTTGAAATAGGCATATGTGCCGGAGTTGTTCTGGCGACTTACCACCACGATCTTGCCGTTCTTGCAGCCCGGTACCTCGATACCGATATCAGACCATTTCTCGGCCTTGCCGCCTCGGCCGTAAATATTTGCCAGCTGCTCGAAAGAGAGTGACTTGGCCGGATTGTCCTGGTGCAGGAAAACCGCCAGGGCATCGTAGCCCACGATATGTTCAATAGGGTCCTGGCCGGAGGCTTTGGCCTTACTTAGTTCTTTTTCTTTCATTTGCCGGCTGGCATTGGCGATATCCACGGTGCCATTGATCATGGCGGCGATTCCGGTGCCGGAACCGCCCCCGGAGACGGCCACCGCCACGTCGGGGTTTACTTCACGGTAGGCCTCGGCCCAGGCCTGGGCCACATTGACCAGGGTGTCCGATCCCTTGTTCTGGATGACCGTGCGCGCAGTGGCGGGTGTTGCCGTAATGTAGAGCGTGCTCAGCGCCAGAGCAGTGGCTGTAATGGTAATCATTCTCATTATTCTGACTCCTGGGTATTGTTCTATAGGTTTCCGTTGAGTATTACGTCTATGAATCCCGAAACTGCTTTCTATAGAGAGGGCGGCCGCACGCCGGGCGCCCAGTCCGGCGACAATCATATTACAGTTTTTTGACAACCTCCTGCATTATTCTATGTTTATGTGATGAATAGCTTGTGAGTACATATACTTACTTCGATTTACATAAGCGGGATTTCCTCGATAGGAGGCGGCTGGCGGAGCAGATGGGAGGTTGTAGAGCGGGTTGTCTATCAGTCTTGATAGTGAAAATTATAAGGACTGTCTATTTGGCGGCTGAAATGCCTCGGCTCTGCGTTGAAAAGCTTCGCAATAGCGGACTGTTATGGTGCCGGCTAAATTATAAAATAGCAATTTTCATACCTAAATCAAGTTTAAGAATGCTTGCGGCACTTCCGCGGTTAACAGCGAACTCCACCATTCCCATGGAGTTTCTGTACCAAAACGCCTGACCTTCAGGAACCTCGGAGAATGTCCGTGCATAATGTAATACTGCGCCTTTGACAGAAAATGTTTTATTCTCTTCGATATCTTCCGCATTGATACCGGTCATTGCATTACCGTAGTAATCGATATAAATGATGCGGTTGCTATCAAGTGGTGAGTCATATCCAACCATCTCCTCAGGCTTAAGAAGATTTCCCTCAACTTCTTTGGCGCTAGCCAATTTGGCCGCCACGGGTGCAAATAGATCTCGTCCGTGAAAACTTTCGGAGAGTCCGTGGGGGTGCCATGTGATAGTCTCGATTATGCAGTCGTCTGAGCGGCGTACAATGGGGATAAACAGGCCGTTGTCCGGTCCGACAAACAGCTGCCTGTCGTTCTTTACCATGATGGGCCGCCTGCTTCCTCCTACGCCCGGATCCACAACAGCTAAAACCAGTGTATGAGGTGGCAGGTTATTGCGCAGATAGGACAGCAGGAGTCCCGCTGACAGTGGGTCGAACATCGGTGCGTCCGGCATTAGTGTTATCTGAGGTATATTTGGTGCCTGTGTTGCAAGTACGGCAGCCATTTGGCCCAGGTAAGGACCGGTTGGACCAAAGTCGGTGTAACTGGCGATCAGGTGTATTTGATTGTTATCCAAATGCATCGAGTCAGAGTATACATGTTATTTTTTTTGAAAATTAGCAAAGTACAAAGTGTAACCAAGCT
>JASFJY010000048.1:0-11045 GCA_050119415.1 Chromatiales bacterium
GATATCGGTAACAATGTCGTCCACATGCTCGATACCGATGGAGAGACGCACCATGTCGGAGCTGACGCCAGCAGCCTTCAACTCCGCCTCATTGAGCTGACGGTGGGTGGTGGAGGCGGGATGGCAGGCCAGGGATTTGGCGTCGCCGATATTGACCAGACGCAGGATCATCTGCAGGGCGTCGATGAAACGGGCGCCTGCCTCGATGCCGCCCTCGATGCCGAAGCTGAGGATACCTGAGGCCTGTCCCCGGGTAATCTTTCGGCAGCGCTCGTAGTGGGGGCTCTCCGGCAGGGCCGCATAGTTGACCCACTTCACCTGGGGATGCTGTTTCAGATAGTCAGCAACGGCCAGCGCGTTGTCACAATGACGCTCCATGCGCAGCCCCAGGGTCTCCAAGCCCTGCAGAACCAGAAAGGCGTTGAAGGGCGAGAGGGCCGAGCCGGTATTGCGCAGGGGCACCACGCGACAGCGGGCGATGTAGGCGGCCGCCCCCAGCGCCTCGGTGTAGACCACACCGTGATAGGAGGGGTCGGGCTCGTTGAGCATGGGGAAACGGTCCTTATTGGCGACCCAATCGAACTTGCCCGAATCGATAATAATGCCGCCGATGGAGGTGCCGTGGCCGCCGATATATTTGGTCAGGGAGTGGACGATGATGTCGGCGCCATGGTCGAAGGCGCGGCAGAGGTAGGGGGTCGCCACCGTGTTGTCGACGATCAGCGGCAGGCCGTGACGCTGGGCGATCTCGGCCAACCGCTCCAGATCCACCACATTGCCGGCCGGGTTGCCGATCGATTCACAAAAGAGCGCCCGGGTCTTGTCATCGATCAGGCTTTCGAGCTTTTCGTAATCGTCAAAGGAAGCCATGCGCACCTCGATGCCCTGACGCGGAAAGGTGTGGGCGAAGAGGTTGTAGGTGCCGCCGTAGAGCTGGCTGGTGCTGACGATGTTGTCGCCGGTCATGGCGATACACTGGATGGCGTAGGTAATGGCGGCCATGCCGGAAGAGACCGCCAACGCGCCTATGCCCCCCTCCATCTCGGTCAGGCGCTGTTCCAGCACCGCCGTGGTGGGGTTCATGATGCGAGTATAGATGTTGCCCTGGACCTTGAGATCGAACAGGTCGGCGCCGTGCTGGGTATCGTCGAAGGTATAGGAGGTGGTCTGGTAGATCGGCACCGCCGCCGCCTTGGTGGTGGGCTCGGAGCTGTAGCCGGCATGCAGCGCCAGGGATTCAAGTTTCATAGCTCATCCTCTATCTTATTTCTGATTAACAACCGGTTGTCCGGCAGTTCGGTTTGCTAGTGTACCTCGCCATGGATTCCGTACCATTCAGGTCAGACTCGAATGCGACGGATAGGTCGGGTTAACGCAGCCTAACCCGACTATGTATGAGTTATCGACAGTTCCGTAGGATTTCGCTGTGCTAACCCAACCTACCGAGGGAATAGGTTAGGGCAAACCGCACCCTACCACCTGGATTGACTGCGGTTTGCGCCTTATCAATGCCCCGGGTTGTCATGAACCTGCAATATATCCACTCCAGAGACAAGTTGTAACAGATAAGATGGCCGCTTATCCTACGCGGATCGATAGATTGAACGGATTTCCATGCAAGAATACGCCCTTATTCTGATCAGCACCGTGCTGGTGAACAACTTCGTCCTGGTGAAGTTTCTCGGACTGTGTCCCTTCATGGGTGTCTCGCGCAAGCTGGAGACCGCCACCGGCATGGGCCTGGCGACCACCTTCGTGTTGACTCTCTCCTCGCTCTGCTCCTACCTGGTCAACGAGTACATGCTGGTGCCGCTGGGCATCGAATACCTGCGCACCATCGCCTTTATCCTGGTAATCGCCGCGGTGGTGCAGTTCACCGAGATGGTGATGCACAAGACCAGCCCCATGCTCTACCAGGTGCTGGGCATCTTCCTGCCGCTGATCACCACCAACTGCGCGGTGCTCGGCGTGGCCCTGCTCAACACCCAGGAGCAGCACGGCTTCATCGAGTCGGGGCTCTACGGCTTCGGCGCCGCCGCCGGTTTCTCCTTGGTACTGGTGCTCTTCGCCGCGGTGCGCGAACGGGTCGCCGTGGCCGACGTGCCCGAACCTCTGCAGGGTAATGCCATCGCCCTGATCACGGCGGGGCTGATGTCGATGGCCTTCATGGGTTTCGCGGGTCTGGTCACCAGCTGAGGGGAGGGATGCCATGCTGATCGCCATACTCGCTATCACCGCGCTGGCCGCCACTTTCGGTCTGCTGCTCGGCTATGCCAACATCCGCTTCCACGTGGAGGGGGATCCGATCACCGATCAGATCGAGAAGCTCCTGCCCCAGACACAGTGCGGCCAGTGCGGTTACGCCGGCTGCCGCCCCTATGCCGAGGCGATCGCCGGCGGCGAGGCGCAGATCAACCTCTGCCCGCCGGGGGGCGAGGCGACTATGGTGGCCCTGGCCGATCTGTTGGGCCGCGATCCGGTGCCGCTGGAGGCCGAGGCCGCCGAATCCAAACCCAAGGCAGTGGCCCTGATCCGCGAGCAGGAGTGCATCGGCTGCACCCTCTGTCTGCAGGCCTGCCCGGTGGACGCCATCATCGGCGCCGCCAAGCAGATGCATGTCGTGATCGAGTCCGAGTGCACCGGCTGCGAGCGCTGCCTGCCGCCCTGCCCGGTCGACTGCATCGATATGCGGCCACTACCCGAAACCACCGACAACTGGCGCTGGCCCTTCCCCACAAGCGGCCAGGAGCCTATCGCGACCCAATAGCCCATGTACGTCGAAGCCAAGAGAGGCCGCTCCCGCGAGCTATGGAACTTCCACGGTGGTCTGCATCTGCCTGACCGCAAGGAACTGTCACTGGGCCGGCCCACCCGCCAGGCCGAGCTGCCCAAACGGCTGGTGCTGCCCCTGCATCAGCATATCGGCGATCCCACCCAACCCCTGGTGGAGGTGGGCCAGTTGGTCTTGAAGGGCGAGAAGATCGCCGACTCGCCGGCGCCGGTGACCGCCCCGCTGCACGCTCCCACCTCGGGTAAGATAGTCGAGATTGCCGACCATCCGATCCCCCACCCTTCAGGGCTTCCGGGACCCTGTATCGTCATCGAGCCCGACGGCAAGGATACTTGGACGCAACTGCCCGACCCGATCACCGATTACCTTGAGGCCGACGCCCGGACATTGCGCCAGCGCATCCGTGAGGCGGGCATCGTCGGCATGGGCGGGGCCACCTTCCCGGCCGCGGTGAAACTCAATCCCGGCAAGCCGATCAAGACCCTGATCATCAACGGCGCCGAGTGCGAGCCCTACATCACCTGTGACGATCGCCTGATGCAGGACCATGCGGAGAGAGTCATGGAGGGGGTGCGCATCCTGCAGCACATGCTGCAGAGCGAGGAGTGTCTGATCGCCATCGAGGACAACAAGCCGGAAGCGATTCTGGCCCTGCATGATCTGGTGCGGGACGACGAACCCATCGAGGTGGTGCGCATCCCCACCCTCTACCCCAGCGGCGGCGAGAAGCAGCTGATCCGCATCCTCACCGGTCGCGAGGTCCCCAGTTCCGGCCTGCCGGCCCAGCTCGGCGTGATCTGTCACAACGTGGCCACCGCCGCCGCCATCGCCGATGCGGTACTTCAGGGCAAGCCCCTGATCTCGCGCCTGGTCACTCTCACCGGCGAGGGGATCCGCGAACCCGGCAATTTCCAAGCCCTGATCGGCACCCTCGCCAGCGACCTGATCGCCCAGGCGGGCGGTTACCGGAACAATCCGCAACAGCTGATCCTGGGCGGGCCGATGATGGGCTTCGATCTGGCCAGCGACGCCATTCCCATCACCAAGGGGGCCAACTGCCTGCTCTGCCCCACGTCTGAGGAAGCCCCCCGACCCGACGCCGCCCGGGCCTGCATCCGTTGCGGGCGCTGCGCCGATGTCTGTCCGGCCCACTTGCTGCCCCAGCAGATGTATTGGTACAGCCGTTGCAAAGACCTGGAGAAGGTGCAGGACTACAACCTGTTCGACTGCATCGAGTGCGGCTGCTGCTCCTATGTCTGCCCCTCGCACATTCCGCTGGTACACTATTTCCGCTACGCCAAGCATGAGAGCTGGGGCCAGGAGCGGGAGCGCCGCGAGTCTGAACATGCCAAGCAGCGCCACGACGCCCGTGTCGCCCGCCTCGAGCGCCTGGAGGCCGAGCGCAAGGCCAAGCTGCGTAAAAAGAAGGAGGACCTGGGCAAGAAAGCGCCGGCCAAGAAAGCCGCAAAAGCGGGCGCTGACGACAAGGCGAGCAAGCAGGCCGCCATCGAGGCGGCCATGAAGCGGGCCGCCGAGAAGAAGGCCAAACAACAGAGCCAGCCGAAGAACATCGACAACCTGACCCCTGAACAACAGGCCAAGATCGACGCCGTCGATCAACGCCGCCGGGCAATCCAGGCCGAGGCCAAAAACGACACGGAGCGGCAGCCCTGATGGAATTCCAGACCCATACCTCACCCCACACCGGACGCCCCAACCGGGTCGACAAGGTAATGCTGCAGGTGGTGCTGGCCCTGATCCCTGGCACCCTTGCCCTGATCTTCTATTTCGGCTGGGGCGTGCTGATCAATATCGTGCTGGCGCTCGCCTCCGCCCTCGCTTTCGAAGCGCTGGTGATGAAGCTGCGCAAGCGCCCGGTGCTGCCGCCCCTGTTCGACCTCAGCGCCAGCGTCACCGCCCTGCTCTTCGCCATCGCCGTTCCGCCGCTTCTGCCCTGGTGGCTGGTGGTGCTCGGCATGGCCTTCGCCATCATCATGGTCAAGCAGATGTACGGCGGCCTCGGCTACAACCCCTTCAATCCGGCCATGGCGGCCTATGTGCTGCTGCTGATCTCCTACCCGGTGCACATGACCAGCTGGTTGCCGCCCAGCCTGTTGGCCGACCGGAGCCTCGACCTGCTACAGATCCTCAGCATCAAGTTCGCCGGCCTGATGCCCGAGGGCCTGACCCTCGACGCCATCACCATGGCGACACCGCTGGATGAGATGCGCACCAAACTCGACATGAATCAGATGATCAGCGAGATCCGCCAGAGCCCCCTGTGGGGCGATTTCGGCGGACGGGGCTGGGAGTGGGTCGGCAACTGGTTCCTGTTGGGCGGTATCTGGATGGTCTACAAGCGCACCATCACCTGGCAGATCCCACTGGCCTTCCTCAGCGGCCTGGTCGGCATGGCCGCCCTGTTCTGGCTCTTCGATCCCGAGAGCCACCCCTTTCCCCTGTTCCATCTCTTCAGTGGGGGCGCCATCCTCGGCGCCTTCTTCATCGCCACCGACCCGGTCACCGCCTGCACCACCCGCGCCGGCCAGCTGATCTTCGGCGCCGCCATCGGCGTCCTGGTCTTCATTATCCGCACCTGGGGCGGCTATCCCGATGCGGTGGCCTTTGCCGTACTGCTGATGAACATGGCCGCGCCCACCATCGACTACTACACCCGTCCCCGGGTCTACGGCCATGGCGAGGTGAGGCGTGACTAAGCAACGCGCCATCTTCATGGCGGGCGCCATTCTGGCGATTTTCGCCATTGCCGGCACCTCGCTGGTCGCCTTCACCCACGCGGCAACCAAGGCACGCATCGCCGCCAACGAGCGCGAAACCCTGCTGCGCACCCTGCATGCCCTGGTGCCGCCCGAGACCATCGACAACGACATGGTGCTCGATACCCTGGAGGTCAACGATGCGGAGCTGCTCGGCGCCCCGCTCACCACCGTCTACCGGGGCCGCAAGCAGGGGGCGCCGGTGGCCGCGGTGCTGACCACCCTGGTCCCCAACGGCTACAGCGGCCCGATCAAGCTGCTGGTGGCGGTACGCTACGACGGCACCCTGGGCGGGGTACGGGTCATCAGCCACAAGGAGACCCCGGGACTGGGCGACAAGGTGGAAGAGCGACGCTCCGACTGGATCCATAGCTTCACCGGCAAATCTCTGGGCAATCCACCCTTGGAGAAGTGGAAAGTGAAGCGCGACGGCGGCGTCTTCGACCAGTTTACCGGCGCCACCATCACCCCCCGCGCCATTGTTCAGGCGGTGACGAAGACCCTACTCTATGTGCGGGCGCACAAGGATGCGCTCTACGACAAGCAGGCGGCCAGCGATGGTGCCACATAGAATCCTCCACAGGAGCTAACCATGGCCGACAACAGCTACCGCACCCTCATCACCGACGGCCTCTGGCACAACAACCAGGCGCTGGTCGCCCTGCTCGGTCTCTGCCCCCTGCTGGCGGTCACCAACACCGCCATCAACGGCCTCGGCCTGGGGCTGGCCACCACCGCCGTGCTCACCGCCTCCAACGCCACCGTCTCGCTGATCCGCAACCTGGTGCGCCCCGAGGTGCGCCTGCCGGTCTTCGTTATGGTCATCGCCTCCTTCGTCACCGCCATCGAACTGGGCATGAACGCCTACTTCCACGAGCTGCACAAGATCCTCGGCATCTTCATCCCGCTGATCGTCACCAACTGCGCCATCATCGGCCGCGCCGAGGCCTTCGCCTCGAAAAACAACCTCTCGCACTCGCTGGTCGACGGCCTCAGCATCGGTATCGGCTTCACCCTGGTGCTGGTCACCCTGGGCGGCCTGCGGGAACTCATTGGCCAGGGCACCCTGTTCGACCAGGCCCATCTGATGTTCGGCGAGGCGGCGCAGGGCATGATGCTCAAGATCGAGGACTTCCCCGGCATGCTAATCGCCATCCTGCCTCCCGGCGCCTTTATTGGTCTTGGCCTGCTGATCATGGTAAAAAACCTCATTGACAAACGGGTTGCCGCACGCGCGGCAGCAAAGACAGAAACCACAGAAGGAGCTGAAGGCGTCGCCACCTGACCATGAGAATCCAGCGTGTCTACACCGATCAGCCGCTCTCACCCGGCGGCGAGATCACCCTCGAAGAGGACGCCTCCCACCATCTCCACCATGTCCTGCGCCTGCAGGCGGGAGACAGTGTCAACCTCTTCAACGACGGCAAGGAATATGCCGCCATCCTCGGCCAGATCGGCAAAAACGGTACCACCGTCGAGCTTCGCAAACTGGTCCATGAAGAACCCGAGCCCAAGCTGCAGATCCACCTGCTGATCGGCATCTCCCGTGGCGAGCGCATGGACTTCGCCCTGCAGAAGGCCAGCGAACTGGGGGCCACCCGCATCACCCCGATCTTCACCAAGCGCTGCGTGGTCAAGCTCAACGAGAAGAAGACGGCCAGCCGCATGGCCCACTGGGGCAAGATCATCGTCAACGCCTGCGAACAGTCGGGACGCTGCCGCCTGCCCCGCCTCGATGCCCCCCTCGAAGTCGGCGCCGCCGTCATGAAGTACAACAGCGGCACCGCCCTGCTGCTGGACCATCGCAGCGACAAGAGCCTGCAGGAGATCAAAAAGCCGAAAGACGGCATCACCATCCTGGTTGGCCCGGAGGGTGGTCTCAACTCGGACGAGCGCAAGCTGGCCAAGGCGCAGGGCTTCACCGGCATCCGTCTCGGTCCGCGCGTCATGCGCACCGAAACCGCGCCCCTGGCGGCGATCGCGGCGATACAGACCCTGTGGGGGGATTTTCAGACATGAATCACCGTCCGTCAGGAAGGCCCAGCAAGAACTAACCTCCCAAGAAAGTCAGCAACTGATTCAGATCAGGTAATACTATATTTGTAGGTGCCCGCTGCCGCGGGCGATAAGTTCTTTCGATTCCCTATCGCCCAGGGGACTGGGCTCCTACACATTAGACCGGAGCAATGGGGTCACTGCTGTCCAACAAACTTGCTCAGCAACCCTGATACCACTTGTATTGCCGGGCCTTGGTGCAACTGACAGCTTTCAAAGCGAACTCATCAAGGCATTCAAAAGCGAGTTCCAGTCAGTTCAGCTACCGACTACGGAAGGGAGCTGAACACCACAGAATCCAAATGCTGTTATAGGCCATTGCATTGCCAAGCACGTAGGTCGGGTTAGCGCAGCGTAACCCGACACAGCGTGGGATATGCCGTTTACGGACCGAAGGACGGACTCAATCGCAAATCCACCGCTGAACGACAATCCCGATGCGATCATCGCGTTCCCGGATGAAACATTCGGCTTAACCAACCCAGCAAAACGATATCCGTTTAATCATTTGTGATCGTCCTAGCTTTCACAACTTCACACGCAAAGGGCTCAAACGTCTTTACGGATACAGACACCATGCAATAAGGAAGACCAATATCGTGAAAATACTAGCGAAAACAAATCATCTCTGGCTGCTGGCCTGCGGAACAGCGTTACTGACCTCTCCGGCGCTCGCACTCGAAATCAATAACAATACAGGCCACACACTCAACGTCGAGGTTGAGTGTGGAGCCCAGGAGGATACTTTCGAGGTCTCTCCCAACCAGGTCGGAAGCTGCCCGAGCAATGTCTGCGGATTCAACACCACCTGCAACTACACGATCACCACGACAAACAACGGTAGCTGCTCAGGCCGGATCAACGGCGGTTCCGGTCTGCAAGTCGACGCTTCGAGCAACAAGCTTCGCTGCCAGGATTACAGTGGCTGAGAGGGGTCTGAAAAAACACCGCCAAGTTGAGTTAAGGATCTTCGAATTCACAGAAGGCCAGACTGAACCGTCTGACAAAACAAGAGTGACCGGGAACACCAAGCGCCTCTTGGTAAGCCACTAGCCCGAATATCCAAATGTTGACGGAGAGGTATCGTGCCAAACACTGCGCCCCCGTACACCTATCTCTGTTTCTCCTCGGAGGGCAAACATGGCACCGAGGTGTTGCTGGTCAAGCGGCGCTTGATTCAGAAATGGTCGGACGGGCGGCCGAGCGATCCGGCGATACCTCAATGGGCCGGGCAATGGGGTTTTATCTGCGCTCCGCAGGGGCTGTCGCAGCAGATCGTTAAAAGCGCTTATGCCGCGTGCCTCGCGCAGACCGGCATCGACCTGAACGACCCTCTGGTCAAGGAAAAGTACTACATCGACACTATCGAGCCGAAGACCCTGCAGAATGCCAACTACAACCCGGTTCCGGTGTTGTACATCATCTGCCACGCCGATGGAATGCAGGCGCTGCATACGGCGATTGAAGACAACATCGAGGCGCGAAAGATCCAGGATGGGGTGCTGGAGACAATCGCCGTCAAACGGATCAGCGAGGCCAAGACACTGATCGGCCCGGTGCTCCCCCCGCCAGAGGGTTGGAAGCCCTATGTGATCAAGCACTACTACGGCGGCAATCCCCCGAAGCTGAATCCGCCGATTGATGCGCAGACCCAGGTGATGACTGAGCGCAGCAAGCAATCACCGGCCGGATTTCAGGTGGTCATCGAGAACACGCCCTCGGCCGAGCCGCCCAGCCCGGAAGGCACGCCGGTCAAGACCACCGTGCAGTTGATCAACGCCACGCCCCTGCCGATCGGCCTCTCCGCCGCCATCGGATCAGCCGCCGACTGGGCATCCCAGAGTCTGCGACCGGATGTCAACCTGGCCAAGGTGGATCTGGCAGGCTTCGCAACCACGACCGTCCAGTTAGATGTCTCCAGCAAGGCGGCATCCGCCATCTACACCCTGACGGTCAACGTACCGCTGCCCAGTGGCGATGGCCGGGAGCAGTTCTACTTCCGGGTGGACCAGACCCAGGCCAACACGGCCACGCCCGACCTGGAGAAAGCCACCGAGTTGCCCTCCGGCGGACATTACATCGGCCCCTGGGGTGTGCTGCAAGTGGCCGGGACCACCAAAGACGGCCTTCCCGGTCTGACCCTCTATATCGTCACCCCCGGAGGGAGTGAGCCATGCCCAACTGGATGACCGCAGTTCGCGCCAACACCGCCGGAACCGCGTCGCCCTTTGGCGCCCGTGCGCTGAACATGATCACAGTGCCTGGCACCCACGACGCCGGTTGCTACACCAACAGCTGGTTCCACCAGATGGGCAAAACCCAGACGCAAACTGTAGCGAATCAACTGCTTGGGGGCGTGCGCTATTTCGACCTCAGGCCCATCTACACGGGTGGTCAATTCTGGATCTACCATGGTAACTGGCCATTCGGGTACTACGGCGGCCGCATGGACGGTCCCGCCGGCATCATCCAGGACGTTGCAACCTTCATGGCCGGACTGGGCGTCGCCCATGAGCTGGTGATCCTCAACATCTCCCACTTCAGGAGTTTCAATGCCGGTGCGCATTGCCTGCTGATCAAAGAGATCGAGAACCGCCTGGGTCCACACCTGGTGCCACATCGTCAGGGCGCGATCAACTTGTTCAACACTACCTTCGATGCGATCCGGACCGATGGAGCCGGTGCGATGGCTTCGCGGGTCGCCATCCTCTACGATGGCGCGCTCGACACAGGCCGGGAGGCCTACATCACCGCAAACGTCGATCTATTGCCCGCAGGCTTCTTCACGCTCTCTCCCAAGTATGCACCGGCGGCCAACCCGATCTTCCTCTTCGACCAATACGCAAACACCGGGACGCTAGCCACCATGCAGAACAACCAGATGAATAAGCTGGGCCAGCGGAACATCTACCCCTATACCACCCAGGGCTGGGGCGGCGGCGCCGGCAACTGGCCAGCCAACCAACCGCACGCCGCGATACCGGTGGGCATCAACAGCACCTGGCATCTCTTCTCCTGGACGCTGACACCCTTTCCCTTGAGTCCGGTCACGGCGGCGCAGAACACCTCAAATCCCGCGCTGGAGGGCTGGTTCACTGGTAATCACTGGGCTATCGGCGCGCCCGCCAGAGGCTACGACCCCTATCAGGATCAGCGCATCAACGTAATCTACGTCGATGACTATGGCTCAGCGGTGCATGCATGCGCTGCAGGCGGCGGCTGCCCCAGGAATGGCTGGGCGACACCTGTGGCCTTGTGCGAGTTCATCAACGTCAACTACATTCCCGGGGGTCCCGCCTGGCCAGGTTGGGCAGGCTATTGACGCGGTGGCTGCTCATGCCTGCCTGGGTGTGATCAAAGAAAACGGGGTGCATCAACAGTGTGCTGCCAAGCGTATTCCAGAGGCCGCACACTGTTGATGC
>JASFJY010000049.1:0-11030 GCA_050119415.1 Chromatiales bacterium
ATCCGGGATACAAAGGTTCCGGCATGGATGGGCGGAAGAGTGAAATGGTATTGGATGCCTACAGAGAGGATGTGGCTGAACCTCAAAAGGTGGAAGAAAACCTCATTCAGATCCATCTCGGACAATAGAAATCGGACAAACTATGTTGCATAAAACCGATATCATGCTGCTTGGCCGCTCCCAGGATGCCCTCTCAGGCATCAACGGCATGCTGGAAGATCAACGGGCGCTCTCCCTGAGAAGCCATGTTCTCGGCAATGGGAGTGGCCCGCTTTGGAACGACAGTGAACAGCATGCCATGCCGCATGTGCTGGCACTCTGCCTCGATGGGAACTGGCGCAACTCCCTGCCGGGCATACTGCAAACCCTGCCCCCTGTAAAACCGCCCTTTCTGGTGCTCAGTCCAACCATCGACCTGGAGCTGTTGAGAAGCGCCATGCACGCGGGCGCACGGGATGTACTCTCCCCACCCTACGAGGCGGAGAAGCTCAGCGCCCGCCTGATTGAGCTGGGCCGTGAGGGGCAGACCCTGGATTCCGGGAATTCCGCGCGGCTGACCGCCTTCATCAATGCCAAGGGCGGCAGCGGCGCCAGTTTTCTTGCCGCCAATGTAGCAACCGCCTTGGCGGGCCGGCATGGACGCAAAACGGTACTGCTCGATTTCGACATTCAATTCGGAGGCTTGCCCATCTATCTCAACATGGTTCCCGGTGAGGGCCTGATAAAGGCGCTGGAGTTCGCCGATACCCTGGACACCGCCGCACTCCCCGGTTACGCACAGGTGCATGACAGTGGCCTGCATCTCTTCTCCTCGAATATGCGAGACCTGATCCTGCCCGATGACATCGCCGAAGAGCGTATTGCCCGTCTCCTGGAGGTACTGGACGCTAGCTATCAGGAGGTCATCGTCGATCTGCCGCGACGCATCGACCATGCAACCGCGGCGATACTCGAACGCCTCGATCAGGTGATCGTGGTCAGCCAACAATCTGTCACCCACCTGCAGGACACCAAACGGCTGCTGACCCTCCTCAACGACCATCTGGGCATCTATGGCGAGCGACTGCTGATCGTCGTCAACCGCTTCAACAGGAAATCGGAGGTACGCAGCGAGGATTTCAACAACGCTTTTCCCGGCGTGGCCATCGAAACCGTACCCGGTGACTACACCCAGGTTTCGACCTCCATCAATCTGGGGGTTCCGGTGGTGGAAGGCGCGGGCCGCTCTCCTCTGACCAAGGCCATTCTCGACTTGACCAAGCGTCTCTTGCCCGACGAAGAGCAGAGGCATTATCGCGCTTCCGGTATGTTCGGATGGTTGGGTCTTCAGGGCAGGGCTTGAGGGAAACTAAGATGCGTTTTACTGCAAGCGATAGAATAACGAAGGGCGCTAGCCAGACTTCCACGGGGAACAAACTCTCACCCGGCCCGATCAATCAAACCCTGGGCGTACCCGCGGGTCTCTCGCAAAAAGAGAAGGAGTGGAAGCAGGAGATCTTTCATCGCATCGTAAAAATGCTCGACCTGCCCATGTTGGCCGGTCTGGACGATGAGGAGGCGCGCAAGCTGATTCGGGAGAGTTGCGAAGGCCTCATGTCGCAGGAGTCTTTGCCGTTCAATATCCCCACCCGCCAGCACATCATCCGTGAGATCGAAAACGAGATCCTCGGTCTCGGTCCCCTGGAGCAGCTGCTCAACGATCCGACGATTTCGGACATCCTGGTGAACGGTCCGGGCCAGATCTACATCGAGCGGCGGGGCAAACTTGAACGCTCGACCGTCCGTTTCGACAACGAGCTGCATTTGATGACCATCATCGACCGCATTGTCTCGCGTATCGGCCGGCGCATCGACGAGTCCTCCCCCATGGTGGATGCCCGCTTGCAGGACGGCTCGCGCGTAAACGCCATTATCCCTCCTTTGGCCATTGACGGGCCGCAACTCTCGATCCGCCGCTTCTCCGTGGAGTGCCTCACCATGGAGCGCCTCATCGAGCTGCATGAACTGACCGCCACAATCGCCAAGGTCCTGAAGGCCATCGTGGCCGGCCGTCTCAACGTGCTGATATCGGGGGGTACCGGTTCGGGCAAAACCACCCTGCTGAATGTACTCTCCGGCTTTATACCGGCGCAGGAGCGCATTATCACCATCGAGGACTCCGCCGAGCTGCAACTGCAGCAACCTCATAAAGTCCGGCTCGAAACCCGCCCGCCCAATATCGAGGGCAAGGGCGAGGTCAGCCAGCGGGACCTGGTGCGCAACAGTCTGCGCATGCGCCCGGACCGCATCATCATCGGCGAAGTTCGCGGCGCCGAGGCCCTGGATATGTTGCAGGCGATGAATACCGGTCACGACGGCTCGCTCACTACCATCCATGCCAATTCCCCCAGGGATGGGCTGACCCGGATTGAGAGCATGGTGGCGATGAGCGGTGTCGAGCTGCCGGCCAGGCAGGTCCGCAGGCAGATCGCCTCGGCCCTGAATGTCATTATCCAGCTCGAGCGGCAGGAAGATGGCGTGCGCCGACTGATCAGCATCCAAGAGCTGCAGGGCTTGGAGGGTGAAGTCATCACCCTCTCCGAGATCTTCCGCTTTCAACGCCGGGGTATTGATAAGGACGGAACCGTACTGGGGGATTTCATAGCCACCGGCATCGTGCCGAAATTTCAGGACCGGCTGCGCCAGCGGGGTCTGGATACGGGGCTCGAGGTCTACGAACAAACAGTTTAAACGCGAATCTTAAAATGGACGAAAAATTCCTCTTCGCTTTTATGATCTTTACCGTGGTGCTGCTGATGAGTCAGGCCTTCGTGGCGCCGCTGATGGGCTCCAGGAGGTCGGCCAAGCAGCGCCTGCGCCAACGCATCAGAAGCCTGGGCGAGACCGCCGGCGGCGAGTCCCATGCCGCCATGGTGCGCAAAAAACGGCTGCAGAACCTCTCCCGTTTCGAACGCTGGTTGGAATCCCGCCCCATCATGGAGCGTCTGGGCACCCTTGCCTCCCAGGCCGGTGTTGACCGGCCCGCCTACCGCATCCTGCAGCAGAGCCTTCTGTTTGCCTTTATGAGCGGTCTGGCTGCCGGCTGGTATACGCAAGATGCCCTTGTCGCTCTATTGCTGGCGATGGGCGCGGCCTATCTCCCCATACTGCGTCTGATGCACCGGCGGCGCAAACGGCTGCAGTCGTTCGAGGAGCAGCTACCCGAGGCCTTGTCGGTCGTTGCGCGCTCTCTCAAAGCGGGCATGCCTTTCAACGAAGCGGTGAACACGGTCTCCAAAGAGATGAAGGCGCCGATAAGCAAGGAGTTCGGCCAGGTCTTCGTCGAACTGAACTATGGGGGCGATCTACGCAGCGCCCTGCTCGGCCTGCTTGCCCGCATGCCTACCATTGCCGTGATGGCCGTTGTCACCGCGGTGCTGATCCAGCGGGAGACCGGCGGTAATCTGGCCGAGGTGTTGGAACGCATTGCCGCCCTGCTGCGAGAGCGCTTCCGTTTCCAGCGCAGCGTGCGCACCCTGAGTGCGGAGGGCCGGGGCACTGCCTGGGTGGTCGTGATCATGCCTTTCGTACTTGCCGCCGTAACCGAGTTAATGAATCCCGGCTGGATCAGCGATCTCGTGAACGATCCCTTGGGAAAACAGATGACCATCGGCGCCTTCGTTCTGATGGTGGTCGGTATTCTCTGGCTCAAGCGACTGGTCAGTATCGATGTTTAACCCGGAATATACTTGTCTGAGAGGAAGGGTATGAATGAGATCGGCACATGGCTGGCAGGCCACAGCAGTGATGCAGAACAGCTGCGATGGCTGTTCGTGAGCTTGCTGGGTCTGGTTGGCTTCTCCTTGGCCCTGGCTATCGGTCTATTCGTCAATGCCTTTCTCAATCCCGTCAAAAGGCGTATCGATGGGGTACAGAATGAGGCACTAGCAAAGCCCAACAGCGTGAGCACCGGTATGCTGCTGCACCGTCTTGGCGCATTTCTCATCCCCAAGGCGGAGGAGAAGCGCAGCAACATCGCCTATCGACTGGAGACAGCAGGCTACCGCTCCCCCCGTGCCCTGGCCTATTTCTACGGCGTGAAACTGCTCGGGTTTATTCTCGCTCCCCTGACGATATTGGCAGTCGTCGCCATCTTTACCAACCGCCCTCCACTGGACGACCTGAGCTTCGCCATCATATCTGGTTTGCTCGCTTTTATGACCCCGAATTTTTACTTGAAGTGGTCCATAAGCAAACGCCGTGAACGACTGAGACAAGCACTGCCGGACGCCCTTGACCTGATGGTGGTCTGCTCCGAAGCGGGTCTGGGACTGAGTGGCGCGATACAAAGGGTCTCTGACGAGATAGGGGTGCAACATCCGGAACTTGCCGATGAGTTGCAGCTGCTCATGATGCAGACCCGCGCGGGCATGGACAACCGCACCGCCCTGAAGGAGCTGGAGCGACGCACGGACCTGGAGGATATCAGCGCCTTCGTGACCACACTGATACAGGCGATGCGCTTCGGTACCAGTATCGGTCAGAGTCTGCGGATCTTCTCCGACGAGATGCGCGATAAGCGCCTGCAGCGGGCCCAGGAAAAGGCGGCACGACTGAGCCTCACCATGCTGATACCGATCGTGCTGTGCATGCTGCCCATGTTTTTTCTGATCCTGCTGGGCCCGGCGATGCTCTCGCTGATGAACACGATAGAAAAATTGACCGGTGGCTGAGGTAATTAACCATGATGCGTGAAAAAGATCATTTATTAAAGTTATGTCGAGGGACGCTGCTGCTTGTCGTTTTTGCATTGATGTCAGGTTGCGCTGGCTTGCCAAACGAGTCGAAAAAATATACGGAATATTCCGAGCTCGGCGATGCCGATGCGCAGCTGACCTACAATACCGCCTTCCCTATCGCCTCGGCGAAAGAAGGCGTTCTGCGCGGTGACGCGGCGGTAAGCAAAGGGGACCTGGACCGCGCCCTCTTCGAATATATCAGGGCCTTGGAAAAAGGCGGCGCCGATGCAGAGACGCTCTATAAAATCGGCCGCGTTCATCTCGCCCGCAAAGATCCTGAGCGGGCCAGACTGGCCTTCCTGCTCTGCCTGAAAGCGTCACCTGATCATGCCGGCGCACTTGTGGATATGGGCAAGCTTCAGGTGCGCCGTAGAAAATACGATGAAGCAAAAACACTCCTTTCACAGGCGCTGAAAACCGCGCCACACTCAGCCGAAATCTTAAATGCATTGGGTGTTATCGAAGATATGCAAAAAAACCACATGGAGGCGCAAAAGCACTATATCCAGGCCATTTATATCGACGGCAACAAGACCGTCTATATGAATAACCTGGGTTACTCATACTACCTGATGGGCCTGCAGGATCGCGCTGAAGAGATGTTTCTCGACACCCTGAAAATCGATCCCAATTATAAACTGGCCTGGCGTAACCTGGGATTGGTCTATGCGAAAGCCGGCCGGTTCAAACAGGCCCTGGAGGCACTCAGCAAGACCGAGGAGGAACACCAGGCCCACAATGACGTGGGTTATGTGGCGATGCTGTCGGGTCACTATGATGAGGCGTTGCACCATTTCAACGAGGCTGTGCGGCGCTCTCCCTCCTACTATGAGCTGGCTGCCCGCAACGCCAAACGCCTCTCGACGTTGCGAGAGACACGAGGCTCACACTGACATTGCACCATGGAGTGCACCGGGATGAGTCATGTCGAGGATATCGATATTTAAGAGCAAACATAAGCAACGGGGAGCGGAGACAGTTGAGTTTCTGATCACTCTGCTGCTCTTCCTGTTCGTTTTTTTCATGATTGTTGATATGGCCATTGTCGTCTACAACCGTGGAACCGTCATCAACGCATCGCGGGAAGGTGCAAGACAGGCCAGTCTCTACTGGGTAGATCCGCTTGTCTTCGACCCGACAACCCCGCAATTGAACCAACGGCTGAAGCGATCGATGGTCGACAGCGTCATGACCTGGGCGGAAACAAATCTCCTGATAGATCCTGAATCGAGCGGCTTCACAATGGCGTTACAGATAAACTCACTGGACATGCTCAATCCGGTGGAACCGGTTTCGACGGCCGATGTTGTCAGCGTCGCCATCCAATATCCCCACAGCTATCTCGTACTGACTGCGTTCTCCGGCGTGGATGGCCCGCTCATTTCCACCAGCACGGCGCTGGGTGTGGAGTGATCTATCATGCAACGACTTTATCGATCACCTGAAAACGGTTTAAGCGGACATTTCAACTATCAAACAGGGGCAGAGACAGTCGAATTTCTTATCACTCTGCCGGTAGCCCTGCTTGTGCTCGCCATCCTCTTCGATTTCGGCGTGGCGTTTTCCGATCAAACCATCCTGGCAAACGCCACACGCGCGGCCGCCCGGGAAGTGATACAGGGCGGCAGCGACGCACAAGCGCAACAGGCGGCCGACCTGATTACCCAGTCATTGATGTCACGCCTGCCGGCGGACCCGTTGCCGACTGTCACCGTCAACCGAACAGGCCTGGACGCTGGAGATCCCGCCAGCATATCCCTGTCTCATCAATTCGGCTTTTTTCTGTTACCCAGTTTTCTTTCCGACGTCACCAACATTCAGCTGACGGCGACAACCGTCATGCGCATGCTGCCCAATTAACGAATGAGATTGACAATGAAACAATATCCATCAAGAGAGTCCGGCGCATCCCTGGTCCATTGGTTGATTGCGCTGACCGTCCTGCTGGCATTCGGCGCCCTCGCCGTCGATATGAACAATCTCTACCTGAGCCGCAGCCAACTGCAGAGCGCGGCCGATGCCGGGGCGCTCGAAGGGGCGCGCCTGCTTTACAATCCCGACGGCACCATCAATATCGGTCAGTTCGGGACATCCGCCATCGCCGGCGCCACCGCCGCCGCACAGGCCAACACCAGCCAGGGCGAGGCCGTGGAGGTCGTCAGTGTGAATCGCGGTCACTGGGAGTTCATGACCAGCCATGTAGATGCCGATGGTATCGAACGGGGTGGTCTCTTTACCGCCAATGGCGCCACCACCCCCGCCGATCTTATCGATGCCAACGGCAATTTCAGGACTTTTCAGGACCTCAATCAGGATCCCAACGAAATCAACGCGGTCGAGGTTGTCACCGCGCGGCAGTTGACGCCGATTCAAGCCATCTTCGGCCCGCTGCTTGGTATTAACGATTATCAGATGCAGGCGAGATCCGTTGCCTATGTGGGCTTCTCCGGCACCATCCTGTCTGATGAGATGGATGTCCCCATCGCGCTTTGTCAACACCGGCTTCAGGACGAGAACGGCGACTGGAGCTGCTCCGTCGGCCGCTTCATCTCCAGTTCGGACAATGACGAACAGACCGCGGGCTGGACCGACTTCGAGCAGCCGGAGGTGTGTAGCGGAGGCGCCAACACCAGCAGCGTAAGGGATGCCTACAGTTGCGATCAAAAACGCAACCCGACAATGCTTCTCGGCAGAGAGATGAACGTGATCGGCGGCCAGGTACAGACCGTATTCGACGCAATCTACAACTGTTGGCGCGCATCGGCCGATACGGATGGAGACAGAGAACCCGACATGCCGTGGAGCATGACGCTGCCCATTATCGAGTGCAACGACTCCAATCCCGGACCCTGCAACAGCCTGATGGGCGCCACCACCATGGATATCCTATGGATTGTCAGGTCGGTAAACGTAAACCGAATTGACGAAGAGGCGCCGAGAAAGATGGGCAATTGGATCAGTAACGATGCGGACGGCACAGTCCGCTGGAACTCCTTTGTCGAGCGTTTTGAGATCAGGTCCGGTCCCGGAAGTGGACTGGCGTATTGGGTCGATCCGCCCGGCGACAACGGTTACAGAGCCAGTACCATCTATTTTTCTCCGAGCTGCGAATCACAAACACCGATTGGCGGTTCGGGCGGAGGGAATTTCGGCATCCGTGCCGAGATCCCTGTGCTTGTGCATTAATACCAGCCATGCTCCCTCACAATAAATAGCACTCTACACAATAAAGATTCAGGTGCAGAAACATGAAACAGTCAACTCACTCTTTTCTGTCGCTACTATTACTGACCTCCTCCGGTCTCTCCCTGGCATCCGAAGAGACGGCCGGCGCCAACTCCGAACGCATCTATTTCATTCAGGAGGACGGTCGTCACGCCATGGTCTACACCACCAGCCGGAGTGATTTTTCGACCTACAGTCTCTGGTTCGGCAAGCAGAAGGACTACACGCCTGAAAAGTACCTGGAAGATTTCCACTATATCTATCCCAATTCCAGGGATTGGAAGAGCCGAGAGCATAACGAGCATATGGTGCTGAAGCTTCCCCAAGGTGATTTCGCCAGCCTGAAATGGGTCAACCTTGAAGACAAGGGCAGGCTTCAGGTGGACGAAGACGGCGTTTACTATTATCGCAGCTGGAACCTGGATAGGGAGGCAAAGTCCCCCGAGGGGCATTTCGGCATCTGGAACAGTCCGGGCGACTTCAAGAAGATCGCCTGCTCGTGGGTGTTTCCGAAAAATCTGCAGCCCGTGAACTACCTGGCAAATCGCAAAGGCGAGTGGAGGCAGAGGCATAACACATTGACCTATTACGGTCGGAATGTAAATGATCTCTTTTTCGCCATAGAGTACCGCCCCACCTCAAGGGATGCCTATAAGGAACTCAAAGGTCTGGAAGGCGATGGTGTCGAGGTTGAGCAACAGCCGACCGGAGTCAAAATGACAGTGGCGGAAACCCTGTTGTTTCCCTCCGGTGTGGCCACTATTTCCAATGTGGGAGCCGTCCTCTTACAGCGACTGGCAAAGAGTTTGAAACAGCAGCCGTCATTGAACATCGTGGTTGCAGGCCATACGGACAACGTGCCCATCGGCGTGGAACTCGAGAAGCGATTCCCAACCAACTGGGAGCTGTCGTCAAAGCGTGCCATCAACATCATACACTACCTGGTGGCCCAAGGGGTTGACGAAACCCGCTTCGAGGCCCATGCCTTTTCTTTCATGCAGCCGCGCGCTTCCAACGAGGATGAAGTCGGGCGAGCCAAAAACAGGCGTATCGAGATTATGCTTACCGAGGCCGGGCAGGACACAGTGACTGCGCAGGCACGACTCGATTAGCAAACCTCGGGTTAATGCAATCTTCTGGCGAGTGATTTACGCTTCAGTAAATCGGTAAGGTCGGTACCGCTCTTTGGATAGGAAAAATAATAACCCTGAAACTCGCTGCATCCCGTATCCAACAAGTAGCGCATCTCGTCTTCACTTTCCACACCTTCGGCGATGACCTCCAGTGAAAGACCTTTGGCAAGCTGGATAATGGCTTTCACAATGGTCTGTTGATTTTGCCTTTTGTTTACTTCGGTGATAAAGGACCGATCGATCTTGAGGCGGTCGATAGGCAACTGTTGCAGATAGGACAGTGACGAATAACCGGTGCCGAAATCATCGATACTGAAATGCACGCCGATTTGACGCAGTCTATCGACTTTTCTTCGGGTATCGAGAATATCGGACACCAAGGCTCTTTCAGTTATCTCGAGTTCGATGGCATTAGGGGGTATGCCTGTACGCTCCAAGTGGTTGCTTACGTAGACGACGAAGTCTTTGTGGGCAAAGAGTGTGGCTGAGATATTGATCGCCACACGGCCTATGGTTTCCCCAAGTCCAGCGTCCATCCACTCCCTGATCTGCTGACATACCTTGGAAAGAACGATATCGCTGAGTTGTAGTATCAGTCCGCTCTCTTCGGCTATTGTCACAAACTCAGTAGGACTAACCTTGCCCAGCACCGGATCTTCCCAGCGCAGTAAAGCCTCGAGACCGATAACCTTGCCGTTTTGCCGCACCAGTGGTTGATAGGCCATGGTGAACGTATCATTCGCCAGCGCTTCCAAAAGGCGGTTGTGAATAGAAAACCATCCCTTGGTATCGCGCTCCATGTCATCGGTGAAAAAGCGCGAGGTATTACGGCCGGCCGATTTGGCTCTGGCAGCGGCGGTGTCGGCTTTGGACAACACTGCCGTTACGTCATCGTCAGTGCCCGGGTAGATCGCTATACCGATACTTGCGGTCAGGCGTATAGCCTCACCGTTAACCCAGTAGGGTTGTTCCAATGCAAGCATTACATCGTAGGCGGCCAGCTGTGCGTCATGTGCCGCCTGCTCCGTGCTGAGCGCTTTTGCGGCTTGCAGCAGGACGAACTCATCGCTATCGATGCGTGCGATTGTATCTCCCTTCTGGACAATTTCGTTTAAACGTTTAGCGACTTCGGTCAGTATATTATCGCCCTGAGCATGGCCTATCGCATCGTTGATTTGCTTAAACCTGTCTATATCAATATAGAGCAACGCGCCTATCTTTTGGGTCTGTTTAGCAATGGCTATTTGCTGACTCAGACGATCCGTCAATAGAGTACGGTTAGGAATGTCTGTAAGGGCATCATATAGGACAAGGTGCTGAATGTGCCGCTCTGCATCTTTTCTCTCCGTTATATCGAGGAACGAAACCACGGCACCTATCAAGTGACCGTCTCTTGTGATCGGATTACAGATATATTCCACCGGAAAGCTGGCGCCGCTCTTATGTCGTAACACTTCCTTGTCCGACCGACATGTTGCGGCATCGAACAAGCAATTTTGAATTGAGCTGCTCTCTGTGACACTCACTTTTTTCTCTTCGTCATGGATCTTTATGACCTTACCCAAGTCACTCCCCATCATCTCTTCCGCCGTATAGCCTGTCAGCTCAACGGCGCGTGAATTGACAAAGGTCAAACGGGCATCCCTATCGACACCGATGATGCCTTCACCGACGGTCTCGAGTATGACTCGTTGATCCCGTTCCGCTTCTCGCAATCGCTGAACGGCCAAGATCCCACGCAGCCTGTAACGCGATGCAAGTCCTGAGATAATGAAAATAGCCAGAATAACGAGTACTCCCGTCGCCCAAGCAGTCTGATAATAAGGCAGTGTCAATGCCTCCATTTGATCAGCGGTTACCGCAGACAGCACAACAAAACGTCGATCATAACTAC
>JASFJY010000050.1:0-10995 GCA_050119415.1 Chromatiales bacterium
GGAGATAGGTCCCCCCTCGGTTATAAGAGCCGGGTTAATTGAAGTCAATCAGTGTACGCTGCCGAAAGAGAGATCGAGGGAGTAAGGTGGCAGGGGAACGCCGGCGATCTTACAGGCCTGAACCACCGGGCCACGCGGAAACAGGCTGTAGAGATACTTCTTGCCGCCCCGCTCCTTGACCTGATTGGTCATGGCCTTGAGCACCAGGCGGGCGCTGCAGGTGGCGCCTTTCTCCTCGCAGTGGCTGCGCAGAAAGTGGATCATTTCCCAGTGTGCATCGGTTAGCTCGATATGCTCCTGCGCTGCCAGTTCGAGCGCTTTCTCCTCGGTCCAATCCTCGAAACCTTCGGGGGTTTTGCTGTTTTCAACAGCCATGGGATTCATCTCTGGCATGGTCATTCTCCATGGGTGGTGGTGCGGAATATTCTGATTTTGAGTAATACTTCTTCTTGAGCCGGTATTTGGCTCCTACCTGAGAAGATAGATCAGATACCGGAAAAAACCAAGAAAAATAGTGGGTCATTGAGGCCGGGGCGCGGGCATGACGACAGCGGGGCGCGTTTTCCGTTAACATCCCCTTCTCTTTTCACTGGATTTTCCGCAGCCTATGTCATCAAAACCGCCCTTTATCCTGGTAGACGGCTCCTCCTACCTTTTCCGTGCCTACCATGCCCTGCCTGAGTTGACCAACTCCAAGGGCGAGCCCACCCACGCCATTCTCGGGGTGGTGAATATGCTGCGCCGGTTGCTGAGCGATTACCGGCCAGAACAGATCGCCGTGGTGTTCGATGCGCCCGGCGGCAGCTTCCGCAACCAACTCTATGCAGACTACAAGGCCAACCGTCCTCCCATGCCGGAGGATCTGCGGGTGCAGATCGAACCGTTGCACGACATCATCCGCGCCTTGGGACTGCCGCTGGTGATGGTGGAGGGGGTGGAGGCCGACGATGTGATCGGAACCTTGGCGCGCCAGGCCGTTGAACAGGGGTTGGAGACTCTGATCTCCACCGGCGACAAGGACATGGCCCAACTGGTCAATGACCAGGTCAGCCTGGTCAACACCATGTCCGAGACCTTTACCGATAGCAAAGGCGTGGAGGAAAAGTTCGGCGTCAAGCCCGAGCAGATTATCGACTACCTGGCCCTGGTGGGGGACTCGGTGGACAATATTCCCGGCGTGCCCAAGTGCGGTCCGAAAACGGCGGCCAAGTGGCTGCAGGCCTATGGTGATCTCGACAATCTGATGGCCCATGCCGATGAGATCAAGGGCAAGATCGGTGAAAACCTGCGCCAAAGCCTCGAATTCCTACCGCTTTCGCGCCAGCTCGCCACCATCAAGCTCGATGTGCCGTTGGCGCAGGGGCCGCATGACTTCACGCCCGGCGAGCCGGACAGCGAACGGCTTCGGGCTCATTACCAGCGCATGGAGTCGAGCCGCTTGCTGGCCACGCTGGAGGGCGAGTCAGAAGAAGGTTCAGGCGCTACCGCACCCGCGCAGCCACGTGACTACGAGACCGTTCTGGATAAAAAAACCTTCAACCTCTGGCTCAAGCGCCTGCGCCAAGCGCCCCTGTTCGCCTTCGATACCGAAACCACCAGTCTCGACTACATGACGGCTGAACTGGTCGGGCTCTCTTTCGCGCTAGAGCCGGGGGAGGCCGCCTATGTACCGCTGGCGCACGACTACCCCGGCGCCCCACAACAGCTGTCGCGTGAGTGGGTGCTCACTCAGATGAAGGACCTCTTGGAGGACCCCCGGCGGGCCAAGGTCGGTCAGAATCTGAAATACGATATGAGTGTCCTGGCGCGCTATGACATCGGGCTGCGGGGTGTCGCCTTCGACACCATGCTGGAGTCCTATGTGCTCGACGCCACCGCCACCCGCCACGACATGGACTCCTTGGCGCAGAAATACCTGCAGGAGAAGACCATCCACTTCGAAGAGATCGCCGGCAAGGGCAAGAAACAGCTGACCTTCAACCAGATAGATCTCAATCAGGCTGCCCCCTATGCCGCGGAGGATGCGGATATCACGCTGCGGCTGCATCAGGTTCTCTGGGCAAAACTGCAGCAGGAGGCGTCCCTGGCCAAGCTGCTGACCGAGTTGGAGATCCCCCTGGTACCGGTGCTCTCGCGCATGGAGCGCAACGGTGTACGTATCGATGTCAGTAAGTTGAAACGGCAGAGCGGCAGATTGGCGAAGCAGCTGCACGAACTGGAGCAGCGAGCCTACGAGATCGCCGGCCACAGCTTCAACCTGGGATCACCGAAGCAGATCGGCGAGGTCTTCTTCAACGAACTGAAACTGCCGGTGGTGGCGAAGACTCCGAAAGGGGCACCCTCCACGGCGGAGTCGGTGCTGGTGGAGCTGGCCGAGCAGGGTCATGAGCTGCCGTCGGTGATTCTTGAGCACCGGGGGCTGTCGAAACTGAAGTCGACCTACACCGACAAGCTGCCGGAGATGGTCAATCCGGCCACTGGACGGGTCCACACCTCCTACCATCAGGCGGTGGCGGCCACCGGCCGACTCTCCTCCTCCGATCCCAATCTGCAGAATATCCCGGTGCGCAGCGAAGAGGGTCGCCGCATCCGCCGGGCCTTCGTGCCCGAGCCGGGTTGGAAGATGGTGGCCGCCGACTACTCCCAGATCGAGCTGCGCATCATGGCCCACCTCTCCGGCGACAGCGGCCTGTTAGAGGCCTTCTCGGCCGGCGCGGACATCCATCGCGCCACCGCGGCGGAGGTCTTCGGCGTTTCCCTCGACGCGGTGACCTCGGAGCAGCGGCGCTCCGCCAAGGCGATCAACTTCGGTCTCATCTACGGTATGTCCGCCTTCGGTCTGGCGCGCCAGTTGGGGATCGAGCGGGGTGCGGCACAGGAGTATGTGGATCGCTATTTTCAACGTTATCCGGGAGTTGCGCAGTTCATGGATAGTATTCGCGATCAGGCCCATGCTCAAGGCTATGTGGAGACCCTATTCGGACGGCGTCTCTATCTGCCCGATATCAACGCGCGCAACCACCAGCGGCGCACTGCCGCAGAGCGTACCGCGATCAATGCGCCGATGCAGGGCAGCGCAGCCGATATTATCAAACGCGCCATGTTGGCCGTCGATGGCTGGATTGAGCGGGAACGTCCGCCGGTACGGCTGTTGATGCAAGTCCACGACGAGTTGGTGCTGGAGGTGGATGAGGAATATGTCGAAAAGGCGGTCGAGCAACTGCGCGACTGTATGCAGGGAGCGGCTTCGCTGGATGTGCCGCTGCTGGTCGATGTGGGTCTGGGCGATGATTGGGAGGCGGCCCATTGATCAGCATTAACTTATTGTATTCGTGGATGAATTTATCTGCCGTTCTGGGAGCGTGCAGCGCCTGTTCCGTGGTGTAAATAAAAGTTGAACTTTATGTAATAGGGCCAGTCTATTTTTTAGTAAGTCGTACGGCACGGGTCGCTTTCCTCCCTTTGCGGCCCGCCCTTCCCGGTCACCCCATCCGGGAAGATCAGGCCCTGTCAACCTTTCCCCTTAGGTTGACGGGGCTTTTTTTATACCGCTCAGTGCGCAAGGGATTATTCATCCGCGATCCCAGGCTCCAGTTCAAACCAGATGTCCAATACACGATGGCATGGTTCGATACCCTGTTGTTTCAGGGCGGAAAAGAGTTGTACCGTGATCTCCGGCCGGTCGCTGAGTTCGCGCTCTACCTTCAGGAGCGTGGATTTGGCAGCGCCGCTTTTCAGCTTATCCGCCTTGGTCAGGAGAATGTGGGTCGGCAGGCCGTGGTGGGTGTTCCACTGCAGCATCTGCAGGTCAAACGCCTTGAGCGGATGGCGGATGTCCATCACCAGGATCAAACCGCGCAGGCATTGGCGATGCTCGATGTAGTCGGCCAGACTCTGTTGCCATTGGCGTTTGACCGCCTCGGCCACCTTGGCATAGCCATAGCCGGGTAAGTCGACCAGGCGCCTCGACTCATCCAGAGCGAAGAAGTTCAAAAGTTGGGTACGTCCCGGGGTCTTGCTGGCTCGCGCCAGATTTTTCTGACTGCACAAGACGTTGAGGGCGCTCGATTTGCCGGCATTGGAGCGGCCGGCAAAGGCCACTTCGATGCCCTGGTCAGCGGGTGACTGATGCAGCTTGGCCGCGCTTTTGAGAAATCGGGCGCGATGGTAATAGGGATTCATAGAGGGTTCGGGGTTGGCATCACAAAGCCCGAAACCCTATGCCAAGGCGAGAGGACGGTCAACTGCTCCAGAGTCGCTGAATCCAGGATCTCTTGCTGAGCTTGGGTTGGGCGCCGGCTTTAATGAAAAAGCTACTGTACTCCATATCCTCATCCAGGATGTGTTTGGTGAGCCAGGTCTTGAGGAAATGCATTAGCTCGAAACCGATCGATTTCTTACCGCTGGCGACCTTCTCCTGCAGGTCCTGCACCGTATGAAGCAACTCCTCGTGAACCTTCTTGTGTTCTTCGTATCCGGGATAATTGAGGATGCGCATCAGGCTCTCTTCCACCGCGAAGTGGATGCGTGTGTAATCGGCCAGATCGCTCAATATGCTAATGACCACATCACTGCCGTGGCGCTGGTGAATAGCTTCGTGCATCTTATTAACGAGCCCGACCAGCACTTTGTGCTGCTCATCAATCTCTTCTATGCCAACGCTTAGGTCGTTAGACCACTCGACAAAGTTGCTCATAATACTTCCCTACTAAAGAATTTGAATATCCTCTGTTAGTCGACTGTAAAGTTTTGGTATTGCGACAAAGTTCGTAATTCTATTGCAAATGATACACTACGGTGTCGGGATATTCATTCGATTCGTTCCCAGGTCCCCGATTTTCCGCCGGACTTTTCCAACAGCCGGATATCGCTGATGGTCATGCCCCTGTCGACGGCCTTGCACATGTCATAGATGGTCAGCAGGGCGATCTGGGTGGCGCAGAGGGCCTCGATCTCGACACCGGTCTGACCCAGGGTTTCCACATGGGCGCGGCAGCGGATGCTGTTATTCGGTGCTTCCACTTCGAAGTCGATCGTCACCTTGGTCAGTGATAGGGGATGGCAGAGCGGAATCAGTTCTGGCGCCCGCTTGGCCGCCATGATGCCGGCGATTCGGGCGATGCCCAGTACGTCCCCTTTCTTGTGGCCACCCTGCATAATCATCGCCAGGGTCTCCGGTTGCATGCTGATGCGCCCTTCGGTGAGGGCGCGGCGTCGGCTTTGGGGTTTCTCACCCACGTCGACCATATGGGCCTCGCCGGCGGCGTTGAAGTGGGAGAACTCGCTCATCAGTAACCGGCCTCCCGTTCTATCTGTTTGGAAAGCTCCAGGGGCTTGAAGTTCATCTGCGTCAGGTCCGCGAGTACAAAGGTGGCGGGGGCCCGTCCGACACCGCCGACGGTGCCCGGATTCACCAGGTGAGTGGTCCCGCCTTTCAGATTCTTGACGGTATCGATCTGGACCTTGTGGCTGTGGCCGCAGCAGACCAAGTCCCAGTCGCCGGTGGCGGCCATGGCTCGGGCATAGTGGGGATAGTGGACGAGAAAGATTCGCCGCCCCGCCAACTCCAGTCCTGCATCCATGCCGTGGTAGTGGATATTGTTCTCCTCGCGATTGGCCAGGCGTCCAAGGGTATAGAGATCACCGGTGTTGTTGCCGTGAATTACATGTACCGGCAGGGCGTATCTGTCAAGACAATGCAGAGTACTGGGGGCCACTACGTCACCGCAGTGCAGCACGGCTTGCGCTCCTTGCTCGACAGCGGCCTCTACGGCGGCGTCCAAAAGCGGGATATGGTCGTGGCTGTCGGAGAGGATGCAGACTTTCATAACGCAGAGCGAGCTATGCAAAAAGGCTTAGTGGCAGTGTAGTGCAGCGGCTTGATGTTGAAAATGGCTTTGTCCTTGCGTCGAGTGACCTTGATCTAAGGGATCGACCTTCACGTGACGCAGGATTGCAGGCCGCCGGGACTCGGCTGAATCAGAAATTGGGCTTGTCAGGGGCGTCCCTGAACATCTGCACGGAATCGAGAATTTCCTGTTTCGCCTCGTCGACGCCGTACCAGCCGTCGACACGGACCCACTTGCCTTCATCCAGATCCTTGTAGTGTTCGAAGAAGTGGGAGATGCGGTTGAGGGTCTCGCCGGAGAGGTCGCGGAAGGTTTGCACGCCGCGGTAGGTCTTGCAGAGCTTGTCTATCGGCACCGCCAGCACCTTGGCGTCATCGCCCGACTCGTCCTTCATCTTTAAAACGCCGACCGGGCGGCACTTGATGACCGAGCCGGAGATCAGCGGATAAGGGGTTAGCACCAGCACATCCACCGGGTCGCCGTCCTTCGAAAGCGTGTGCGGCACATAACCGTAGTTGCAGGGGTAATGCATGGCGGAGGACATGAAACGGTCGACGAACATGGCCCCGGTATCCTTATCCAGTTCATACTTCACTGGATCGGAGTGGGCTGGGATTTCGATGATCACGTTGATCTCATTGGGCACATTGGCCCCGGAGGAGACGCGGTCGAGATTCATAGGTTTTGATCCTTGGGCTCGAAAAAGCGCCTATTATAGGCAGACGTTAGGCCAGTTCCCAAGGTGAATGTTGCAGTGCGTCTATAGGCACATGAGATTTAGGGCTTTTTATCAAGATCATTTGTGCACAAAAAAGGCGGCCCGCAGGCCGCCTTTGAGGATTGGCCGATCAGAGTAGCGGCACAATCAGCAGAGCGACAATGTTGATGATCTTGATCAACGGATTGACGGCCGGGCCGGCTGTGTCCTTGTAGGGGTCGCCGACGGTATCGCCGGTGACAGCCGCCTTGTGTGCATCTGAACCCTTGCCGCCGTAGTTGCCGTCCTCGATGTACTTCTTGGCGTTGTCCCAGGCACCACCGCCGGCCGTCATGGAGATGGCGACGAAGAGACCGGTGACGATGGTGCCGATGAGCAGGCCGCCGAGGGCCTTGGCACCGGCGTCGCCGCCCATCAGGGCGCCGATGCCCAGCGCCACCACGATGGGCATCAGCACCGGTAACAGGGAGGGGATGATCATCTCCTTGATGGCCGCCTTGGTCAGCATATCCACCGCCTTGCCGTAGTCGGGCTTCTCGCTGTGGTCCATGATGCCAGGCTTCTCGCGGAACTGACGGCGTACCTCGTTGACGATGCCGCCGGCGGCGCGACCCACCGCCTCCATGGCCATGGAGCCGAACAGGTAGGGCACCAGACCGCCGATGAAGAGGCCGATCAGTACCGCGGGATCGGAGAGTTCGAAGCTGATTGTCTTGCCCGCGTGTTCCAGGGTGCTGGTGAAGTCTGCGAAGAGCACCAGGGCGGCGAGCCCGGCGGAGCCGATGGCATAGCCCTTGGTCACCGCCTTGGTGGTGTTGCCCACCGCATCGAGCGGATCGGTGATATTGCGGATCTTCTCGTCCAGCTCGGCCATCTCGGCGATGCCACCGGCGTTGTCGGTGATCGGGCCGTAGGCGTCAAGGGCGACGATAATGCCGGTCATGGAGAGCATGGAGGTGGCGGCGATGGCAATGCCGTAGAGGCCGGCCAGATCATAGGCGCCCCAGATGGCGGCGCAGACCGCGATTACAGGCGCGGCGGTGGCCTTCATGGAGACGCCCAGGCCGGCGATCACGTTGGTACCGTCGCCGGTGGTGGAGGCCTCGGCGATGTGGCGCACCGGAGCGTACTCGGTGGAGGTGTAGTACTCAGTGATCACCACCATGGCAGCGGTAAGCACCAAGCCGATCAGGGCTGAACCGAATAGCTGCCAGGTGTTGAAGCCGCCGATACCCGACATCATCATATCGGTGACAATATAGAAGGCGATGGCCGCCAACACGCCGGAGACGATCAGTCCCTTGTAGAGGGCGGGCATCACATTGGTGTCGCTGGGTTTTGCCTTGACGAAGAAGGTGCCGATGACCGAGGCGACGATGGAGACGCCGCCCAGTACCAGCGGGTATAGCACTGCGGCGGGACCGGCGTCGGCCAACAGCAGGCCGCCCAGCAGCATGGTGGCCACCACGGTGACGGCATAGGTCTCGAACAGGTCGGCGGCCATGCCGGCGCAGTCGCCTACGTTGTCGCCCACATTGTCGGCGATGACCGCCGGGTTGCGGGGATCGTCCTCGGGGATACCGGCCTCCACCTTGCCGACGATATCGGCGCCCACGTCGGCGCCCTTGGTGAAGATGCCGCCGCCGAGTCGGGCAAAGATGGAGATCAGCGAGCCGCCGAAGGCGAGTCCCACCAGCGGATGCAGTGGATCCTCCACGCCCAGGGCGACCATGATGGCGTAGTAGCCGGCCACACCCAGTTGGCCCAGGCCAACCACCAGCAGGCCGGTAATGGCGCCGCCACGGAAGGCGATCTGCAGGGCGGCGTTGATACCCTTGTTGGCCGCCTCGGCGGTGCGTAGATTGGCGCGTACCGAGATGTTCATGCCGATGTAACCGGCCGCGCCTGAGAGAATGGCGCCGATGGCGAAGCCGATGGCGGTGGTGAGATGGAGAAAGTACCAGAGCACGACAAAGAGGATGACGCCGACGATGGCGATGGTGCTGTACTGGCGGTTGAGATAGGCAGAGGCGCCCTCCTGCACGGCGCCAGCGATTTCCCGCATGCGTTCGTTGCCCTCGGGTTGGGCGAGTATCCATTTCCGGGACAAGATGCCGTAGGCGAGTGCGGCAAAGGCACAGGCCAGGGCGAAGAATAGTTCAGTGCTCACTTAGTACTCCTCCTGGGATGTTGAAACAAACCGATTACTGAATAGCTGGCTACCTCTATGACCCGGGGCTCTCACTGTTTGTCCCACCAGGTCACGCCTACTCGAAACAAAAAAGGGGCTGTAAGCAGCCCCCGATGTCGTTTTTATAATTCAAAAGCATCCAGCTTTTTCGCTACCGGCACCCCCTTGAGGGTGACGTACATCGGCATGCCGTTATCGTTATAGGGCGGATAGGCCTCTCCCTTTATCAGTGGGTAGAGGTACTCCTTGCACTTGTCGGTGATACCGTAACCGTCTTCGGTGATGAAATCGATTGGCATCATCTTCTCCACATTTGCCACCTCGCTCAGCGGGGCCTCGCCGATGCTCCATTGGTAGGGGCTGGAGGATTCGCGCACCACAGTGGGCATGATGGAGTTCTTGCCCTCAAGGGCCTTCTCCACCGCCGCCTTGCCCAGTGCGTAGGCCTGCTCCACATCGGATTCGGAAGCCAGATGGCGGGCGGCGCGTTGCAGGTAGTCGGCCACCGCCCAGTGGAATTTGAGGTCCAGTGCCTCCTTGATCATGTTGGCGACCACCGGCGCGGCGCCGCCCAGTTGGGCGTGGCCGAAGGAGTCGCGGGTGCCCTGCTCAGCCAGGAAAGTGCCGTCAGGCCAGTGGCAGCCCTCGGAGACCACGATGCTGCAGTAGCCGTGCTGCTTCACCTTGGCGTCGACCGCGGCGATGAACTTCTCCTGGTTGAATTCCACCTCGGGGAAGAGGGTTACCACCGGGATACCGTTGTCCTCCACCAGGGCGCCGGCGGCGGCGATCCAGCCGGCATGACGGCCCATCACCTCGATCACGAAGATCTTGGTGGAGGTGGCGGCCATGGAGCGCACATCGAAGCTGGCCTCCAGGGTGGAGACGGCGATGTACTTGGCCACCGAGCCGAAGCCGGGGCAGTTGTCGGTGATCGGCAGGTCGTTGTCCACCGTCTTGGGCACGTGGATCGCCTGTACCGGGAAGCCCATCTTTTCGGAGAGCTGGGAGACCTTGTAGCAGGTATCGGCGGAGTCGCCGCCGCCGTTGTAGAAGAAGTAGCCGATATTGTGGGCCTTGAAGACCTCGATTAGCCGTTCGTACTCGCGCTTGTTCTCCTCCAGGCTCTTGAGCTTGAAGCGGCATGAGCCGAAGCCACCGGAGGGGGTGTGCTTGAGGGCGGCGATATCCTTGGCCGATTCGGCGTTGGTGTCGATCAGGTCCTCGGTCAGGGCACCGATAATGCCGTTGCGCCCGGCATAGACGTTGGCGATCTTGTGCGGGTGCTGGCGGGCGGTTTCGATGACGCCTGCCGCAGAGGCGTTGATTACGGCGGTGACGCCGCCGGACTGGGCGTAAAAGGCATTTTTTGCTGTCATTTTTTTAATCCCCTTCGTGTAAGCGATAGTTCTATTTCTACGGTTTGAAATCTATTTGGTTGCCTTGATGTAACCGCGGGCTAGATGTCACCGCGCTCCTTGGCCTCGTGATCGGCCTGGGCCTGTAGCAGGGAGACAATGCATTCGGTGAGGTCGTCGTACTCATGTACGCCGGTGCCGTACTGTTGATAGCCCCGATAGAAAAACTGGCAGCGGTATTTGCGGCTGCCGGTCTTGAAGATGATGAAGTTGCAGCCAGCCTCGTTCCAGTAGACCACCGGACAGCTGCTGAGCTCACGGTCAGAAGCCATGAGGCGGATCTCCGCATCCGCGATCTGGGTCTCCACTTTGTGGCCGTAGCGTTCCACCAGCGTGGTTTCGATGATCCAGTGCTCTGAGTCTGTGATATCCGGAATTTCAACCATGAAGGATATTCTGCGATCTATCCGTTCGAGAAGCGACAGAGGATAGTCTAAATGGCCAGCTGAGTACATACGGATCCGCTGCCAGTTATCTCGAGGCCGTCTTCTGTTGTTTTTATTGTTGACGAGGGGCGGTTTGGCCAGGCACTGGGTCCGCTGTAGTGTATGAGTCTGCAAAGTCCGTTGACTTTACAGGAAATGTTGGATTAGCTTACCCAAGCTCAAGGGTGGTGACTAATAAAAACTTGGATACAGCCATGGAATTCCCTAATTCAAACGCATAAACAGAGAGCGCTTGAATCCTTCTGAACCCAGCTTCGACGCACAGGGCATGATGGCGGCGTTGTTTGCCATGGAGGCTGTAATCGACTGATATTCAAAATGAATTAGCAGCTAAGGCATGCCGGCTTTGTGTCATTTGAGGTGAGGGTATGAG
>JASFJY010000051.1:0-10961 GCA_050119415.1 Chromatiales bacterium
TGTCGTCGACAGCAATGATCAATGCCCCGGTACACCGGCTGGTTTCATGGTCGACGCCAAGGGTTGTGAACTCGACAGCGACGCTGACGGCATGGTCGATAGCCGGGATGAGTGTCCCAATACCCCCCAGGGCGCCACGGTGGACGACAGGGGCTGCGCCCTCCGTATTGTCCTGATGGGTGTCCGCTTCAAGCTCAACAAAGACGAACTGACGGTCCAATCGAAGGCAATCCTCGATAGTGTGGCCGGATCCCTCAAGGCACGCCGTGACGTCAATTCGCTCCAGGTGGTTGGGCATACCGACTCCACGGGGGAGGCTGCCTATAATCAGAGTCTGTCGGAGAGGCGGGCCAAATCTGTCATGGACTATCTCATCAGCCAGGGTGTGGCCAGTGGCATCCTCAGCTCCAGGGGCATGGGTGAGAGCGTGCCGATTGCCGATAATGATAGTGCCGAAGGCCGTAAGAAAAACCGCCGAGTTGAGCTGAAACTCAATTGAGTTAGTAACCCGACATACTGAGTCGCCAGGTTATTAACCCGGCAACCAACTATGTCGTCTTCAGCTGCTGTGTACCTGCCTGCAACAAAGCATCCAAACGCCGCTGTAGCACTTCTACAGCAAGTTTTGATAACCCAGTCCGCAGGCAGGCACACAGTGGCCTGTCTTTTAAAATCATCTTGTTTATCGACGGCCAGCCGCTTGAGATGACGGACACAGCATTTGTGAACAGAGGGGGGCAGGCGGCATAATGATCCACTTCTGTTACAGAGTCTCTTGACGGAGTTACCCATGCCGCAATATCGTTCCCGCACCACCACTCACGGACGCAACATGGCCGGTGCCCGCGCCCTCTGGCGCGCCACGGGCATGCAAGACAGTGATTTCGACAAGCCCATCATCGCCGTGGCCAACTCCTTCACCCAGTTCGTGCCCGGTCATGTCCATCTCAAGGATCTGGGCCAGCTGGTAGCCCGTGAGATCGAGGCGGCCGGCGGCGTGGCCAAGGAGTTCAACACCATCGCGGTGGACGACGGCATCGCCATGGGCCACGGCGGCATGCTCTACTCCCTGCCGTCGCGGGATATCATTGCCGACTCGGTGGAGTACATGGTCAACGCCCATTGCGCCGATGCCCTGGTCTGTATCTCCAACTGCGACAAGATCACCCCCGGTATGCTGATGGCCGCCCTGCGCCTCAATGTCCCTACGGTCTTTGTCTCGGGTGGGCCGATGGAGGCGGGTAAGGTGCGGTTGGCGCAGAAGGGGGAGCTGAAGCTGGATCTGGTTGACGCCATGGTCTCTGCGGCCAATCCAGAGGAGAGCGACGAGGACGTAGAGCGGATCGAACGCTCCGCCTGTCCCACTTGCGGCTCCTGCTCCGGCATGTTCACCGCCAACTCCATGAACTGCCTGACCGAAGCCTTGGGCCTTTCACTGCCGGGCAACGGCTCCCTGCTGGCGACCCACGCCGAGCGCGAGCAGCTCTTCCTGGAGGCCGGTCGGCGCGTGGTGGAACTGGCGCGCCGTTGGTACGAGAAGGACGATTTCAGCGCCCTGCCGCGCGGCATCGCCGGCTTCGAGGCCTTCGAGAACGCCATGAGTCTCGATATTGCCATGGGCGGCTCCACCAATACAGTGCTCCACCTGTTGGCGGCGGCCCACGAGGCCGAGGTCGATTTCACCATGGCCGATATCGACCGCCTCAGTCGCCGGGTGCCCAATCTCTGCAAGGTGGCGCCGGCGACCCAGCAATACCATATGGAGGATGTGCACCGGGCCGGCGGGGTCATCGGCATCCTCGGCGAGCTAGACCGGGCGGGGCTGATTCATCGGCATGTGCCGACCGTCCACGCGGCGTCCCTGGGCGAGGTCCTCGACCAGTGGGATGTGGTCCGCAGTACCGAGGAGACTACGGTGCAGCGCTATCTGGCCGCCCCGGGCGGGGTGCCGACCCAACAGGCCTTCAGCCAGAATGTGCGCTGGCCCGATCTCGATCTGGACCGAGCCAACGGCTGCATTCGTGACATTGACCACGCCTACTCGAAGGATGGCGGACTGGCGGTACTCTACGGCAACCTGGCGGAGCAGGGCTGTATCGTGAAAACGGCGGGGGTGGATGCGTCGATTCTCAGGTTTTCGGGGCCGGCGCGCATCTTCGAGAGCCAGGAGGCCGCCGTGGAGGCGATCCTGGGTGACCGTATCCAGGCAGGTGACGTCGTTATCATCCGTTACGAAGGGCCCAAGGGTGGGCCGGGCATGCAGGAGATGCTCTACCCCACCAGCTATCTGAAGTCCAAGGGGCTGGGCAAGTCCTGCGCCCTGATCACCGACGGTCGCTTCTCCGGCGGTACCTCCGGGCTCTCTATCGGACACTGTTCTCCGGAGGCCGCCGAGGGGGGTAACATCGGGCTGGCGGAAGAGGGCGATACGATCGAAATCGATATACCCGGCCGCTCCATCCGGCTGGCGGTCAGCGACGAAATCCTGCGCCAGCGGCGCGAGGCCATGGCTTCCCGTGGCGCCCAGGCCTGGCGGCCGGTGGCACGGCAACGCCCGGTCTCCCAGGCCCTGCGCGCCTACGCCGCCCTGACCACCTCGGCGGCGCGCGGAGCGGTGCGGGATCTCAATCAGCTGGAAACTTAGCCTCGCCATGGGTTGGCGCTCAATCTGGCTGCTGTGGTTAGTGATGCTGATCGGTTGCAGCGGCGGCGATCCCACGGCCACCGATCCGCAGTTGCTCTATGAAGACGCCTTCGCCACGCCTCCATCCCAGGTGGAGATTCTGGCCGAGGGCGGCACCATGGTGAGGGGGCTGGACGGCTGGCTCAAGCTGCAGCCTGGTACGACCGGGCTCAAGCTGCGCCATCCGGGACGCTTTACCTTTCGCGGCTGTGGTGAACCGCTGGCCTGGTTCGCTCTGGCGACAGCCGAGTCCGGATTGGCGTCGGGCAGCGGCAGCTTTGTCTGCCAGGAGTCGGTCGATCCGCGTTTTCCCTTTGACAATGGACGTTGGCTGGTGACCGACCGGAGCTCCGGATTTGTCTACTACCGGATCTGGAAGCATTATCGAGCGGCCGACAGGGATTGATTCAAGCGCAAATCCACACTTGGGCGCGGCTCGATTTGCGCAGGCAATTCATATTCTGTGCGGGTATACTCTGCACCCTTGTTTAAGACGCTGGACAGTATCAGTAGATGAAGGATTCCTTTCCCTATCCTGTTGCACGCATCGGTTTGGTCGGTGGTGGCCAACTCGGCCGTATGATGGTCAAGGCGGCGAAACGGATCGGCTGCACCTGTGTGGTGCTCGATCCTTACCCCATGTCGCCCGCCGGCCAGGTGGCGGGACATCAGATCATCGGCGGCTACCACGATCCGGCCAAGCTGCGTGAGCTGGCCGAATCCTGCGACGTGGTCACCTACGAGCTGGAGAATATCGATACCGAGACGCTGTTGCAGCTGCAGCGCGAGGGTCATCGCATTCATCCCGATCCCGCCTTGCTGGCGACCTTGCAGGACAAGCTGACGCAGAAACGTTTTCTGCGTGATGCCGGCATCCCCACCGCCGACTTCGAGGAGATGCCGGCGGCGGACGCCAAGGCCTTCGCCGCTTTCGGCTACCCGTTGGTGCAGAAGGCGCGGCGCGGCGGTTACGACGGCCGCGGCGTCTCGATAATGCGGCAGAGCGCCGATTTCGAGAACCACCTGCCAGTGCCCTCTCTGGTGGAGCGTTTCGTCACCGCGCAGAAGGAGCTGGCGGTGATGGTGGCGCGCAACACCCAAGGCGACTGCCGTGCCTACCCCACTGTGGAGATGTGCTTCCGTGCCGGGGAGAATGTACTCGATCTGCTGCTCTGCCCCGCCGCCATTTCGCCCGACATCGCCGCCGAGGCAGAGGCCTTGGCTGTGCGTACGGTGGAGGCGATGAAGGGTGTGGGGGTCTTCGGTATCGAGATGTTCCTCACCGAGGATGACAAGTTGCTGGTCAACGAGATCGCTCCACGCACCCACAACTCGGGCCACCATACCATTGAGGCCTGTGTCACCGACCAGTTCGAGCAGCATCTGCGGGCCATTCTTGGTCTGCCCTTGGGTTCCACGGAATTGTTGTCGCCGGCGGCGATGATCAATCTGCTCGGTGAAGCGGATGCCACCGGGCGGCCGGTGATCAACGGCATGGGCGCGGCGATGGCGATCCCCGGAGTCTGCGTGCATATCTATGGCAAGGCGGAGGTGAAACCCTTCCGTAAGATGGGTCATGTCACTATTCTCGAGCGGGATACCGAGACCGCGAAGCAGAAGGCGATGGCAGTGAAGTCGCTGATCAGCATTACAGGGGAACACCATCCATGAGCAATCCACGAGTCGGTATTATCATGGGCAGCGATTCGGATCTGCCGGTGATGCAGGAGGCGGCCAAGGTGCTGCAGGAGCTACAGGTGAGCTACGAGATGACCATTGTCTCGGCCCACCGCACCCCCGAACGGCTCTATGAATATGCCCGCGCTGCCCGAGGTCGCGGGCTGCAGGTGATCATCGCCGGCGCCGGCGGCGCCGCTCATCTGCCGGGCATGGTAGCGGCCATCTCGCCACTACCGGTAATCGGCGTGCCGGTCAAGACCTCGACCCTCAATGGCGAGGACTCCCTGCTCTCTATCGTGCAGATGCCGCCGGGAGTGCCGGTCGCCACCGTGGCGATCAACGGTGCTCGTAACGCCGGTATCCTGGCAACCCAGATCATCGGTGCCGGTCAGCCCGAACTGCTCGACCGGGTGGCCTCCTTCAAGCAGGCCCTGGAGGCGATGGTGATGGAGAAGGTGGCGAAGCTGGAGTCCGATCAGCAGGCTTGATCCATTGCCTCTCTTACATCTCCCATGTCGGGTTAGCGTAGCGTAACCCGACAACCAAGCAGGGATTAGGTAGGTGGGGTTAGCACAGCGTAACCCGACGATACCCAGAATTGCTTGAAAATCTGTTATTCCTGCCCCATCTGAGAGGTATTCGGCATCGATTCGGAGACTTCCCATGAGAATGGACAAATTGACCAGCAAATTCCAGATGGCCCTGGCGGATGCCCAGAGCCTGGCAGTGGGGCGGGATCATCAGTTCATCGAACCGGTGCATCTGATGACCGCCCTGCTCGACCAGGAGGGGGGTACGGTGCGCTATCTGCTGACCCAGGCCGACGCCAACGTCAACCAACTGCGTTCCAATCTGAGCGCAGCCCTGGAGCGTCTGCCTAGCGTCGAGGGCGCCGCCGGCGACCTGCATATCTCCAACGACCTGGGACGCCTGCTGAACCAGACCGACAAACTGGCGCAGCAGCGCAACGATCAGTACATCTCCAGTGAACTCTTCGTCCTCGCGGCGGTGGAGGACAGGGGGGAAACGGGCGAGATACTGCGTAAGGCGGGGGCGAATAAGCAGGCCCTGGAGCGCAGCATTGAAAAGGTCCGGGGCGGCCAGAAAGTGGACGATCCCAATGCCGAGGACCAGCGCCAGTCCCTGGAGAAGTACACCATCGACCTCACCGAGCGGGCCGAGCAGGGCAAGCTCGATCCGGTGATCGGCCGCGACGACGAGATACGCCGCACCATCCAGGTGTTGCAGCGGCGTACCAAGAACAACCCGGTGCTGATTGGCGAGCCCGGCGTGGGCAAGACCGCCATTGTCGAGGGGCTGGCCCAGCGCATTGTCAACGGGGAAGTGCCGGAGGGGCTAAAGAGTAAACGGTTACTCTCGCTGGACATGGGCGCCCTGATTGCCGGGGCCAAGTTCCGCGGCGAGTTCGAGGAGCGCCTCAAGGCGGTGCTCAACGACCTGGCCAAGCAGGAGGGGCAGATCATCCTCTTCATTGACGAGCTGCATACCGTGGTCGGCGCCGGCAAGGCGGAGGGGGCCATGGACGCGGGAAATATGTTGAAGCCGGCCCTGGCGCGGGGCGAGCTGCACTGCGTGGGTGCCACCACGCTGGATGAGTACCGCAAATATATCGAGAAGGATGCCGCCCTGGAGCGCCGCTTCCAGAAGGTGTTGGTGGACGAGCCGAGCGTGGAGGACACCATCGCCATCCTGCGCGGCCTCAAGGAGCGCTATGAGGTGCATCATGGCGTCGACGTGACCGATCCGGCCATCGTCGCCGCGGCAACCCTGTCACACCGCTATATCACCGACCGCCAGCTGCCCGACAAGGCCATCGACCTGGTCGACGAGGCGGCCTCCCAGATCCGCATGGAGATCGACTCCAAGCCGGAGGAGATGGATCGCCTGGAGCGGCGACTGATCCAGCTCAAGATCGAACGCGAGGCCCTCAACAAGGAGACCGACGAGGCCTCCAAGAAGCGCCTGGCCGACCTGCAGGCGCAGGTCGAGCGGTTGGAGCGAGAGTTCTCCGACCTGGAGGAGATCTGGAAATCGGAGAAGGCCGCCCTGCAGGGTACCACCCATATCAAGGAGTCTCTGGAGCGGGCCCGTATCGAGCTGGAGACCGCCCGTCGGGCCGGCGACCTGGGCCGTATGTCCGAGTTGCAGTACGGCCGTATCCCGGAGCTGGAGAAGCAGCTCGACATGGCCACCCAGGTCGAGATGCACGATATGAAACTGCTGCGTAACAAGGTCTCTGAGGAGGAGATCGCCGATGTGGTCTCGAAGTGGACCGGCATCCCGGTCTCTAAAATGCTGGAGGGCGACCGGGACAAGCTGTTGCGTATGGAGGAAGCCTTGGGCAGACGGGTGATCGGCCAGGACGAGGGGGTGCGCGCGGTGAGCGACGCCATCCGCCGTTCCCGTGCCGGACTCTCCGATCCAAACCAGCCCAACGGCTCCTTCCTGTTTCTCGGTCCCACTGGCGTGGGCAAGACCGAACTCTGCAAGGCGCTGGCCGAGTTCCTCTTCGACACACAAGAGGCCATGGTGCGCATCGACATGTCGGAGTTCATGGAGAAGCATTCGGTGGCCCGCCTGATCGGCGCCCCTCCCGGCTATGTGGGTTACGAGGAGGGTGGCTACTTGACCGAAGCGGTGCGCCGCCGGCCCTACTCGGTGATCCTGCTCGACGAAGTGGAGAAGGCCCATCCCGATGTCTTCAATGTGCTGCTGCAGGTGCTCGACGACGGCCGCCTGACCGACGGTCAGGGGCGTACGGTCGATTTCCGCAACACCGTGATCGTCATGACCTCCAACCTGGGTTCACAGGTCATTCAGGAGATGGCGGGCGAAGAGCGCTACGACGAAATGAAAAGGGCGGTGATGGAGACGCTACGGCAGAACTTTCGCCCCGAGTTTATCAACCGGCTCGACGAGATCGTCGTCTTCCATCCGTTGGCGGGCGAGCAGATCCGTGCCATTGCGGCGATCCAGATCGGCTACCTGCACAACCGCTTGGCCGACCATGAGATGGCTCTGGAGGTGAGCGACGCCGCCCTCGATCGTCTGGGGCTGGCCGGTTTCGATCCGGTCTACGGGGCGCGGCCGCTGAAGCGGGCGATCCGCCAGCAGCTGGAGAATCCGCTGGCCCAGGAGATCCTCTCCGGCCGTTTCGGCCCGGGCGACACCATTCAGGTGGATGTGGCCGGCGACGGATTGAACTTCAGCAAACGCCGGGGCGTGAGCGTTGCTTGAGCGTTTGCTCCGCAGGGGGTAGCCAGAATGTCTCATCCGGCAACGGGATAATCGCGCCGGGATCGTCGTTCAGGCGTAGGTCGGGTTACGCTACGCTAACCCGACCTACTTGCCAGAAGCGAGTTGTAAATAGCGCCGATGCATCCGCTCGGTGGCTTCGATCAGCTCATGCAGATCGCCGTTGTTCTCGATGACGTCATCGGCCCCGAGCAGACGGGTGGCGCGATCGACCTGGGCATCGAGTATCTGTCCAATCTGCGCATCGCTCAGGCCGTCGCGGGACGAGACCCGCGCGATCTGCAGGGACTCCTCGCAGTCCACCACCAGTATGCGGTCGGCCAGCGCCTGCATACCGGTTTCGAACAGCAGGGGGATCACCAGGACCGCATAGGGCGCTGTCTGTCGCGCCAGCCAATCCGTCATGGCCTGTCGGATGCGGGGGTGGAGAATGGCCTCCAGGCGTTGTCGCCGCTCCTTGTCGTCGAAGACGATCTCGCGTAGGGCGGCTCGGTCGAGTCGCCCATGCGTATCCACCAGGTGTTCGCCGAATGCCGCCTGAATCTCGGCCAGGGCGGGCGAGTTGGGTTCGACCATGCGGTGGGCCAGGCGGTCGGCGTCCATTACCGGTACACCCAAGGCTTCCAACTGATGGGATACGGCGCTCTTGCCGCTGCCGATCCCGCCCGTGAGGGCGACCACCAACATTACATCAGTCCCGACCAGCGCAGATAGGCCAGGTTGATCTGCTCGCCCCACATCAGGCTGATCCAGCCGGCCGCCGCCAGGTAGGGCCCGAAGGGGATGGGGATGTTTCTGTCGCGCCCCCGCAGCAGGATCAGGGAGATGCCGACGAGGGCGCCCACCAGGGCCGAGAGGAGGATGATCTGGGGCAGATACTGCCAACCCAGCCAGGCGCCCAGCATGGCCAACAGCTTGAAATCTCCATAACCCATCCCCTCCTTGCCGGTGAGCCGCTTGAAGAGCTGGTAGATGCTCCAGAGTGACAGATAACCGGCGACCGCTCCGATAATGGCCGATTTCGGGTCGGTAAAGAGCGCGGCCAGGCTCAGCAGCAGGCCAAGCCAGAGAAAGGGCAGGGTGATATTATCGGGAAGCAGCTGTACGTCGAAATCGATCATGCTCAGTGAGATCAATGCCCAGGTCAGCAGCAGCGCCGCGGCGGCGGCCCAGGTGACGCCGAAATGGCTGGCCACGGCAATCGAGAGCAGGGCGGTGACGGCCTCGATGATCGGGTAACGCATGCTGATCGGCTGCTGACAGTTCGAACAGCGCCCCCGCAGCAGCAGCCAACTGATCACCGGGATGTTTTCCCAGGGTTTGATCTTGTGCTCGCATGCCGGGCAGTGGGAAGCGGGGCGATTCAGGTTAAAGGGCTTTGTCTCGGGGTCGACAGCCTGGCCGAGATGTTCACGGCAGTCCCGCGTCCATTGGGCCTCCATGATTTTGGGCAGACGGTAGATCACCACATTCAGGAAACTACCCACCGATAGGCCCAGGAGCGTGATAAACAGCGGAAAAATCCAGCTGTTCTGTTGCAGAAGCTCAAGCAATGGCTGGATATCGTGTTGTCAGCCCATGACCGCCTTACCCATGCTGAAGATGGGTAGGTACATGGCGACGACGAGACCGCCGACCAGCGTTCCCAGAATGACCATGATCAGCGGTTCGAGAAGGCTGCTCATGGCATCGACGGCATTGTCCACCTGCTCTTCATAGAAGTCGGCGACTTTTGTGAGCATGTCGTCAAGCGCACCCGACTCCTCGCCGATGGAGACCATCTGGATCACCATATTCGGGAACAGGTTTCGCTGTTTCATCGAGAGCTGCAGTGACTGGCCGGTGGCCACGTCTTCCCGCATCCTGAGCACGGCGTCGCTGTAGACCACGTTACCGGTCGCGCCGGCGACGGAATCGAGGGCTTCGACCAAAGGCACGCCAGCGGCCGACATGGTGGCGAGTGTGCGCGCGAAGCGCGCGATGGCGGCTTTGTTGAGAATGGCGCCGATGACGGGAATCTTGAGCAGTATCCTGTCCACGGTTTGGCGGAATTTACGCGAGCGCTTCCATATGTGTGAGGTGACATAGCCGGCTAGGATGGTCGCTCCCAGTATGGCCCACCACCAGCCTTGGACAAAATGGGCGATGTTGATGACGATCTTGGTGAATACCGGCAGGTCGGCGCCGAAGCCCTTGAACAGCTGTTCGAACTGAGGAATGACGAAGATCATGATGATGGCCGTCACGATGATGGCCACGATGATGACGGCAACCGGGTAGAACAGGGCCTTCTTGATCTTGCCCTTGATCGATTCGGTCTTTTCCTTGTAGAGGGCGATTTTGTGCAGCAGGGTTTCGAGCACGCCCGCATGCTCGCCGGCCCTCACCAGATTGACGAAAAGGTCGTCGAAATAGAGGGGGTGCTTTTTCAGTGAATCGGCCAGAGAGGTGCCCCCCTCCACATCCGACTTGATAGTGAGTATCAGCTCCATCATGGAGGGATTTTCGTGCCCTCTGCCGACAATATCGAAGGCCTGTACCATGGGCACGCCGGCGCTCATCATGGTCGCCATCTGACGGCTGAACACGGCGATATCGCCACTGGTGATCTTCTTCTTGCGACTGCTGAAGATAGATGTCGCTTTTTTCCTCACCTTGAGCGGGTTGACGCCCTGACGGCGCAGTTCGGCCCGCACCATGGCAACGTTGGTGCCGCGGCTCTCGCCGGTAATACGCGAGCCTTTTTTGTCAGTGCCCTCCCAGCTATAGAGGCTGGCTTTCTGTGAGGATTTTCTCGGTGGAGGTGCCATCGCTTAATCCTTGGTTACCCGGTTGAGTTCTTGAAGACTGATGGTGCCCTGCATCACCTTGCGCAGCCCAGATTTCCTGAGGTTGTAGACACCCTCCGTCTCGGCTTGCTTTTCCAGTTGCAGAGAACTGCCGCCCTCCATGATGATTTTTCCCATTTCCTCCGAAACGGGCATCACTTGAAATATACCCACACGCCCTTTGTAGCCGCTGCCACACAGGTCACATCCCACCGCTTTGTAAGTGGTGAAACCGCTGGCGATATCTTCTTGCGTAAAGCCCTCTTCCAGCAAGGCCTCCCGGGGCAGGGGATCGGGCGCCTTGCAGTGTTCGCAGAGGCGGCGGGCCAGTCGCTGGGCCATGATCAACAGCACCGAGGAGGCGATATTGAAGGGGGGTATACCCATGTTCGCCAGACGGGTGAGGGTCTGGGGGGCATCGTTGGTATGCAGGGTGGAGAGCACGAGATGGCCCGTCTGGGCCGCCTTGACGGCGATCTCCGCCGTCTCCAGGT
>JASFJY010000052.1:0-10856 GCA_050119415.1 Chromatiales bacterium
TGGTATCCGTGCAGTTCTGAACACCGTCACTGTTCAGGTCCTCCCAGACACGATCACCCAATACATTGCAATTGTCATCAGGTAACGACACGGTGATGGTTGTTACATCACCAGGACTATCTGAAACATTCCCAGTTGCATCATTCACCCAGTTAGCATCGGCCCGCGCAGTTACTACTACTGAACCACCTGCGACAACGCCGGCTGGAGCAGGTGCCGAACCTGAAAAAGCATAATCTGGGTCGGTGTAACTGCCAAAACCAACCACTACACCATCGAAAAGTATTTTTATATCTGCGTTCGAGTAACCTGCTTTCCATGACCAGGATTCGTAGTTGATGTTAAAACCAGACCCTATGTCGCATGTTGCGGTGGCTTGAATTTCAGGATGATGAGCAAACGAACTGGTGCACCACCCCATCAATATTGCTAAGACCAGGAGCAAGTTGTAAAACATTTTATAGTGTTTTTTGAGTACCATGAGACCCCCTTGGCGGAATCATACTGCTATTTAGATGCCAGCCAGGCAAATAAAGCAGTGCTTAATCAAAACATTTATTCTATTAATGGAGAAAGAATATTTTTTCTATTTGATGCTTAGTAAAGCGCAAAATAACTATACTCCACGCCTTCCAAGGTGACCTTAAAAAGCGCCACTATCCATTGACTCTTTCCAAATCACATGAACCGCTGATCATTTCATAAATCTGCGCGTGACGGCCGAAATGCCAGGCTCTATATTGATAAGCATCGCAAATACCGGGTATCACGCGCGCTTTTCGCCTTGATCTGAAACATTTCTATTTATCACAAGCAAGATCAATTATTAATCAGATACACAGCAAATTATCAGGCATATATAACACCCAGGAAGGCACCGACAAAACAATAGCATTTTGAATGCCAAGCTTATTTATATCTGCCACATTAATGAGTTGTATACACCACACCTATCATATTTTTTAACAGAGCTAATGCGTTGTAAATTTTCTCGACTAATCGGTGGTTTAATTCATTTTAATTTTTTGTTTTTACATTAATCACTCCGATATCGAACGATAGGCGTGACGGCAGGCTATGTTAAGTAAGTTGATTTTTTTTATAAAATCAATATTCAAATTATTTTATTAAAATGGAATGTATAGAATTTCGACAGAACCGACACTTCACTTAGCGAACCCATGGACCTAATATTCGAATTCCAATAAATCTATACATATCAACTGAGTCATCTGATAAACACGATCCCTGTCACGCTCCATTTAACCAGCTCCACCAAAGCGATTCGCGCGCGCTCTCTTTGGTCGCAAAGTTACAAATTTAGTCGTTTCATTAACCCAGCAGATCAGAATAATCGACGAATAGAAACCTCAACTGGAATGAAAAACTCAACGCCCCCGCCCGTTACATCGAGTCCACCGCATGCAGGGGAGCCAGTGTCAGACTCAAGTCACCGAAACCGCACAAACAACCGAATGGGAGACTGGGTGATACCGCCAAGTGAACAGCAAGACAAACTTAAGGCACAAATGAGAATATAGTAGTTCAGACTTGATCTGAGTGCGCCAGGCGAAAGGTCGGCTGGCACTTGCAGAACCGGCGGCTGTCGTGATGAATGAAGACCGGCACATGAGGCTGTAGACCGGCTTGATGAAGAAGCCGCACCCTCCAGCTATTGCATGACTCTGACACTGACACCGGCTCTATCTGGAATGTTATTCGGATGCCCGCCCTCGATGAAGATGCGTCGGGATGAAATACCGGCACTTACCAGACGTGCCGATATCTGCTCGGCCCGTAGTAACGCTTCCCGCATACGTCCCAGTGGTTTCTCTCCGTTCGTGAGAATGCCGGTGATCGCAATCCTTGCTGTTGGATTTTTATGCAGCCAAACAACCAGCTTGGCCAAAATCTGCTCGCCCCGGTCATCCAGGCTGTTGTTTGGCGCTTGAAACTCCAGGAAGTAGTTTTTGTCGACTTTTACGTTTGAGTTAGAATCGACCACGGCCTTCTCTCGCCTCAATGCTTGTTGAGCCGATGCTTCGCTGACATCTGTCGCTGGGCGTTGCTTGGCCTTGGCGTCTTCGACCTTTTGCGTCAATTTCCCCTGCCGGGTGTCACCCTCATCGACTTGAGGCAGGGGAACCGATGCCGTCTGTACCGGCTTATCAACACCGTCCGTGGCGGGATCTCCGGCCTTTTGCGTCACTTCCTTCTGCCGGGTGTCATCCTCATCGGCTCCAGATGGGGGAACCGGTGCTGCTTGCGCCGGCTCGTCGGCACCATCCGTGGTGGAGCTTCCAGCCTTTTGCGACTCTTCCCCCTGCTGGGTGTCATTCTCATCGGGTTGAGATATGGGAACCGATGCTGTTTGTGCCGTTTTGTCGACGTCCTCCGTGGGCGAAGGGGCACCTTCCCTAACGCTCTGCCTGTCGTTGCCCGCTTCATCTTCCGACGTGAGCTGTTGCCAGAAGCTGTTCCATAACAGGGGAAGATCGCCCGGCTTGGGAACCAGAAGCGTTATGAGCAGCATGACTGTAGCCAGCGGATAGAATATCCAGCGTCGCAAAGCGCTCACATCTTGAACGTCTCCGCTGTCCTTTTCCGATATATCGCCAACATCCACATACAAACCCTGGGGTTTTCGCTCTACCTCAACCGGTTTTGTATGCGTCACAGGGAGTTCATCAGCGCTATTATCCCAGTCGATCCTATGAATATCCGGCCCATCGACCTCTGGAAGAACAGTCGATTGATCAGTCTCACCCCACTTAGGGTCCGTCTCAGACTCATTCCAGACCGGCGGCATAAAGGGTTCACCGCTATCGTCTGCTTCAGGCTGCAGCGGCGTATCCTCACTGACGGTATCTGCAGCAGTTACATCCAGATCGCCAACCAGCCCCCCCTCCTCTGCGGACGTATCCGGCAACTCACCAAGCGCCTTTATCTGCTCCGACACCTCACGCATGGAGCCCATGGCTTCGGGGGCCTCAGCTGGCGCCTCAGTTGCTGTAGATTCTTCCAGCTCCTGCATCAACGTTGTTTGATCGAACGCTAAGCGCTGCTCATACTGCAGCTCATCCAATACCTCCAACAGATCAGCCCGGTTGAAAGCGTGCTTGTTCTCCAATGCGCCATAGAGTAACAGTCGCACAATCACCAGATTGATCTCTCGTGCCACGCCGTGAGTGATACGGTAGATCAGGGAATAGATTTCCGGATCAAAGCTCGGATCCCCATCCCAGCCGACAATGCCGAGACGATACTCCACATAATCCTGAATCTGTTCAAACCGCATCGGCTCGAGTTGACAACTGGTTACGATGCGTTGTCGTATGTTCTCACTCCCCTCACTAGAGATCAGGTCGCGCAGCTCCTCCTGGCCGATAAGGACAATCTGGAACAGTGGCCGGTTGTCGGCCTGCAGATTGGAAAGTAGACGCAGCTCCTCAAGCCCATGAGGGGTCAGGTTCTGCGCCTCATCCACGATGATCACGATCCTCCGCCCCTTTTTATGGAGCATGAGGGCATGCTGCTCAATCCGCGTCAGCAGCATCGCCTTGTTGAAATCCTGCGCCGGAAAACCGAGTTCGAGAGCCACCAAACGCAACAGCTCCTCACCCTGCAATTGATGACTGACCAAACTGACAGCTTGCAGACTGTCGCTGTCGAGTTCAGACAGGAGATCGTGGATCAAAGTCGTTTTGCCGGTGCCGGGTCGGCCGGTGATCAGAACGAAACCCTCGCCCTTCTCCAATGCATAATTGAGATGCGACCACGCCTTGACATAGGCCCGATGGGCAAAACGAAATTGCACATCGGTGCTCATGCGAAAGGGGTTATCGGTAAATCCGTAAAAGGATTCAAACATCAGGCACGTCGTCCGGAAATTCAGCGGAATTAGAGCAATGAATAGGACACCTGTTCCTCCCCTTAGCTGGGGCTGCTCTTGAGGTTATGAAATCGATTGGGATTTACCTGCGGTCTCGTTCTCGATGCAGCCACACGCCGCCTGCTTCCGCTTTATGTGGCAATTTTAGCCCTAACTATTAACTATATCCGAATAGAAGGCATGGGGTGCAAGAAAAATTGTCATTGCCTTGAGGATTTCTTAAAATATTTGTCAAAACCATGCCAGAGTTCACTGATTATGATCTTAGAGTCGGGAATTCATCAGACCTGATCTAACACTCCTTCACCTCGATACTCCCAATCTTCGCCATCGCCGCCCCGGCATTTGATGTATTCACTACAGCGATCGATGAAAAACTGGGCGCTTTTTGGCATCGGTACTCTCGCCCGGGCAATATGGGTGATCAGCTGGGTGCCATCCTTGAGCAGGCGTTTGCCCTCACTCGCCTCCCAACAGGCCATACAGGACTCGTTGGTCTGCTTAACCGCGCTGATAGCGAGCAGCTTTTCTGAAGCTACCACGAATTTTGGCCAAACATCGAAAATCACAGAATCGGTGCGCAGCGTCTCTGTCTTCAGCTTCGCCGCTTCGGCGAATTGCTTGATCAGGGTCTCGGCATCGGGGAACAAGCTGCTGTTATGAAAGGCCACCGCCATGGCTTCTGAGATGCAGTCAATAGCCCTCATGGTCTGAGCGATCTTGATGTAACGCGCTTCAAAGAAGGTACTTACAGGCACTGTAAATGCCCGAAAGGGTTCTCCCCAAAGCTCATCGATACCCTCGTCGCCCCCGCGGTGCTTTACCAGCTTGCCCATCTCCAGGGCTTGCAGCAGATACTGACCGCACTCATGCAACTGCTCACGGCTGCTCGCCGACATCGCCTCTTGCTCACCCGATTCCACCAGTTTGCGGAATATATCGGTACCACGGTTGAACAGCGCTCCGGCGAGCATGGCGCCCTTGACCCGCTTGAGTGCCGGATCCTGCTCAGACTCGTAGGCCTGACGCGCCTCCGCCAGCCGTTCTCCCGGCATATTAATACCGTGTTCGACATGGTTGAACAATCGGCGAGTCAAGGCCTCGATGAGGTACTTTTTCGCCTCCAGGTTGTCTTCCATGGGATCATAGCGCTTAATCCAGTAGCCGTCGTAGTAGACACTGGGCTTGCCGTTGATCTCTCTGGAAGTTCCGTTTGCGATATTCTCTTCAGTTTCCATATGTACTACCTGAACTGAATATTCCAGATTTTTTTACCTAATCTGGTACTTCTGTTACACACCACACAGCACTCATTCGAAATCTGTACGGACGATTGCATGATGCAGAATCTGTGACGAAGTCCACTATAGTACTTCAAGTAGGCGAACTAGGCTTCTCAATTTGGTATCCTCTTCCAAAGCACCCTCCCAGAAGGAGTAGATCACGGCTTCACTACCCTCTCCGATCACCAGTTTGGACTCGAAAGCCTCGACCCCTGGAGGCATCGGATGGTCCATTGGCACACCCAGTACCTTGATGGCAGCCATCAAATCCGATTTCTGCCGTGCGGTCAGACTGCCCGAACGCGGTTTTTGCGTAGTATAAGTGCCGGTATCGACCATAAAATCCCCCTGATTGTCGATCTCGAGGCGAAATGTATATTCCTCCTCGCCTACGACCTGATACTTGATTGGGACCATATCAGATCTCTCCCGTATCGGCTGTTTTACAAAATTCTGCACCTCTGCATCCGTTTTGCAAACACCGCACGTTAAATGCGGCTATAAATCAGCTACTGGCTAGCCTGAAAGTTTCATCCGGGAACGCGATGATCGCGCCTGGCTCGTCGTTCAGATGCGGATTTGCGATTAAGTCCATCCTTAGCCCGTAAACGGCACATCCCTGCGCCACTTTTCAATAGCCCGCTAGCTCGAATGTTTCATCCGGGCTAGTATTAACCCGGCAGCCAAACAAGACAGGTTGAGGGCTTCAAAAATGCCCTTGAACGAAGCATGGCTCGTCGCCAACGGCTGTTTCCCTTGGCAAGAGTCACAACGCCGAGCACGGGCGGGGCGGAAGCCCTGAAGACGCCGTCTTTGGTTGTCGGGTTAATTACTTTGAGTATAGTCAGCTGGCCTGATTGAAGTGTGAAGTGAGTATGAAATATCGGTGCTGAACAGCCCCTGAAGCAAGCTCATTGATTCACGCTCATCCAGCCACCCGGCGATCAACGCCCGAGCAGATAAATAGCAATTAATTCAGGAACATACATATGACTGAACAACCTGTCGCCCTGGTTACCGGCGCATACCGGGGACTCGGCTTGGAAACTTGTCGCCAACTGGCCAAAGCCGGTTACCATGTGATTCTGACCGCACGTAAGGAGCAGGCCGGCAATACGGCCGCCGGCCAACTGCAAGCAGAGGGACTGGATGTGGAATTTTATCCCCTGGATATCACCAAGGTGGATCAGGTGGCAAGTCTGGCCGAGCATATCTCAGGCACTCATGGCCGTCTGGACGTGCTGGTCAACAACGCCGGCATTTTTCCGGATGCGGCGCCCGGAGAAACGGCCAGAAGTGCAATGAAGGCCGATCCCTCGAGCCTGCTGACCGGCTTCAAGACCAACACCCTGGCTACCTTCATAGTGTGTCAGGCCCTCATCCCCCTGATGCGTGGTAAGGGGCGCATCGTCAATGTCTCCTCCGGCATGGGCCAACTAAGCGAAATGAACGGGTGCTGCCCCGCCTACCGCATTTCGAAAACCGCCCTCAACGCCGTCACGCGAATATTCGCCGATGAACTGCAAGACACCGGCATCAAGATCAATTCAGTCTGTCCCGGCTGGGTGCGTACCGAGATGGGCGGTGAGGACGCACCCCTTTCCGTGGCTGAGGGCGCTGCGGGCATCGTCTGGGCCGCCACCCTGCCCGATGATGGGCCCAGCGGCGGCTTCTTCCGTCATGGCGAGCCCATCGACTGGTAGTCTCCATCGCGGCGACAACTGGACCAGTGACGCCCCCATCCGCTCGGCTTCATCGCCGGGTTAACCCGAATCACTGCTCCTCCAAACGCTCCACTCGCTGCCTAAGCTCATCGAGCTCGATACGCATCTCTCTAAGCAACCGCGGAAGATCATCGGCTGCTGTTGCGCTTGTCTCCTCAGGGGCTTCAGGCAACGCCGCTTCGCTCTCGTCTCCAAAGAGGTGCCGATAACGAGACTCCCGTCTTCCGGACTCCCGTGGCAAGCGGGCGACAAAAGGGCCGTCGCTCCTCTCCATCAGGGTCTTCAGCACCCGTTCGGTTTCGTTGACATCATCGAAATGGCATAAACGCTGGGTGCGGCTACGCAGCTCCCCCGGAGTCTGGCAACCGCGCAGTAGGAGCATACAGAGCAGACCAACCTCCTGAGCGGAAAACTCGAAGCCGCCGAATCCCGTGTTACAGAAACGGTGCTTGTACTTCGGCACCCGGCTGCCATAACCGCTCTGCTCGCTGACCAGGTGCTTCTTGATCAGCTCGTCGAGCACTCCCTGAACCTCCTCTTCAGACAAATGCATCACCGGATGCCGGCTGCTCTTCTGGTTACAAGCGGCGGTCAGTCCGTTGAGTGAGAGGGGGTAGTGTTCCGGAGTGATGGTCTCCTTCTCGAGCAGGCAACCGATAACACGTGCCTCTATGGGTGTGAGTTCTATACGCATAAGTTAAGACGCCTCCCGGGCATGGCATTCAACGCTGTCCGGGGATAGTAGTGCATTGCCCCTGATGGAGGAAATCTTGAGGTCGACCCAACAGCAGATGCCGATCTACTGGTTCCGCGAATTCCTGCACCGGTTGCGACAGGGGTCGCCAAGCGGCGCCATGCTGCTGGCCATCCTCCTTCCCGGATCAGCCCCCGCTATCTGCGGCTGTTGAGCTATCGCTATGAATTTACCGACGCCGAGTCACGGCAGAAGAGCAGGGGCTGGTGGATAGCCAGCTACCTGGGGGAGTTCCCAAGGATCTCTCCCGGACATCCCTGATGTATACAGCAAAGCCCCGCCAACTCCGGCTGAAAACGACCGCGGCTTTCGTGTTTCAGCGGATCTTGTTCTCTCGCGCCAGCAGGCTCTCTGCCTTTATGACCCAATGGCGGATATCATGAATGGTCGCCTCATGGGGGAATTGTTCGATACTGTAGATAGAAGTATCACGGAACTCGGCGCGAAAACCGCTACAGTGGCAGATCAGCCCCTTCTCTCTATGAATTTCCCAGCCACTCTCTTCAATAGGAAACATACACAAGTCCCTTTGATCATTGGTTAACAACTCCCTCGGACGAGCCTGTGAAGCACGCCGAACCAGCTCACAGCTCCCCTAGGGGCAGATAGAAAAAGACAAAACGACCACCGTGGATATCGACCTTTAGCTTAGCCCCATGGTGGATGCCGTAGTCCACATAACCTGGCGTAGCACTGTCCATGTGGCACTCACTACTATGCTGGGGCGACTCGAAATCCCGATCGCGGTCATACCAGGACAGCAGCATACATTCTCCCAGATGCTGACGCGCCTGCCAATCGGCCAGTGCCATGGCCTCACGATAGTCTGCCAGTGGTGGCTGAGGATCCAGGAGAATCAATTCGATATCGTAAGCTTCGACCGGCCCCGGCAAAGGGCAGGTCACCCCAGAGGTCTGTTCTTCGCTCATAACCTCACACGCCCCATAGGTTCTTAGTGGGTGGTTGCCTTATACTAACGCGTCAAACGGATTGTTTGAGACCGTTAATCGGCAGATCGGCGCCGTTCAGCTCTTAAAAAACCTTTTCCCGCAAATAGAAGTCAGGACAAGTTCGGATGGTGAGAATCTACGGTATTGCCAATTGCGACACAATGAAAAAGGCCCGCCAATGGCTGGCCGATAACGCTATCGACTATGAATTTCATGATTATAAGAGAGCGGGCGTGGAGGAAAAACGCCTGCGTCAATGGGTCAAACAGGTGGGCTGGGAGAGTCTACTCAACCGACGCGGCATGATGTGGCGCAAGCTGGACGAAGCGGTCAAGGCCGATATCGACGAGGCAAGCGCGATCTGCATCATGATGGAGACCCCCTCGATCATCAAACGTCCGGTCATGGAGCACGGGAAAATCCTCCACATCGGATTCAATGCGGAGGAGTACGCCAAGATTTTTGCTTGAGCGACTCCGTTTTTACTCCGCTGGATGGTACTCCTTCTCCGTCCCAATCCCTGTATAATGGCTCGCTTTCCGATTTCCAGAGGTGCCCCATGATCAAGATCAACGAGAACTACAGTAAACTCCAGGCCTCCTATCTGTTCTCCGACATCGCCAAACGGGTCGCCCGGTTTCAGCAGGAGAATCCCGATAAACGGATCATCAAGCTGGGCATCGGTGACGTCACCCGCGCTCTGCCCGATGCCTGCATCCATGCCCTGCATGTCGCCGTCGACGAGATGGCTGACGACGCCACCTTCCATGGCTACGGCCCGGAACAGGGCTACGACTTCCTGCGCGAGGCGATCGCCAAGGGCGACTTCCAGTCCCGCGGCTGCGCAATCGAGGCCGACGAGGTTTTCGTCAGCGATGGCGCCAAGTGTGACTCGGGCAACTTCCAGGAGATCTTCGCCACCGACATCCGCGTGGCGATTCCCGATCCGGTCTACCCGGTATACGTCGACACCAACGTCATGGCCGGCCGCAGCGGCGCAGCCGAGAATGGCCGCTATAGCGGCCTGGTCTACCTGGAGGGCAACAAGGCCAACGGCTTCATCCCTGAACTGCCGAGCGAGCCAGTGGACCTGATCTACCTCTGCTTCCCCAACAATCCCACCGGCGCCACCGCCACCAAAGAGCAGCTTCAGGCGTGGGTCGACTACGCCAAGGCCAACAAGGCGCTGATCCTCTTCGACGCCGCCTATGTGGCCTTCATTCAGGACCCCGACCTACCCCGCTCCATCTACGAGATCGAGGGTGCGCAGGAGGTGGCCGTGGAGTTCCGCAGTTTCTCCAAGAACGCCGGCTTCACCGGCACCCGCTGCGCCTACACCGTCGTGCCCAAGGCCTGCACCGCCTATAGCGCCAACGGCGAGCCCATCTCTATCCATGGCCTGTGGAACCGCCGCCACACCACCAAGTTCAACAGCGTTTCCTACCCTGTTCAACGGGCGGCCGAGGCGGTCTACAGCGAGGCTGGCCAGGCTCAGGTCCAGGAGCTGATCGACTACTATATGAAGAATGCCCGCTATGTACGCAAGCAGATGCAGTCGCTCGGCTACGACTGCATCGGCGGGGTGAACTCCCCCTATATCTGGATCGACGCCAAAGGCGACTCTTGGGCCTTGTTTGACAAACTGCTGAACGAAGCGGGTGTGGTCTGTACCCCCGGCGCCGGCTTCGGCAAGTGCGGCGAGGGCTATGTGCGAATCAGCGCCTTCAACAGTTTCGAGAATGTACAAGAAGCGATGCAGCGCATCAGTGAGGTGCTCTAGTGCCTGTCTCAAATGACTACGCCAATCGGCTTGAGCAGATCCTGCCGGAGATCGTCGCGCATTACGGAACACCCTTTCATCTCTATGACGAGAAGGGTATTCGCGAGACCTGCAACAGCCTGATCGAGGCCTTCGCCGGGGTCGACAGCTTTCGCGAATATTTCGCGGTGAAGGCGCTGCCGAACCCGCAGATCATGCGCATCATGCAGAGCCAAGGGTTCGGCTTCGACTGCAGTTCCATCTCTGAACTCGCCCTCAGTCGCCAGATCGGCGCACGCGGCGAAGAGATCATGTTCACCTCCAACAATACCAGTAAAAAAGAGTTTATCGCCGCCGCAGCAGACGGTGGCTGCGTACTCAACCTGGACGATATCTCGCTGGTCGACAAAGTCCCGGAGATGCCTGAGCTGATCTGCTTCCGCTACAACCCAGGCGAGCGCCGCACCGGCAACAGCATTATCGGTAATCCCATA